>CAIZXK010000576.1 GCA_903936865.1 uncultured Bacteroidales bacterium
CTCATTCTTAAAATGATTTACTCCATACTGAAAAGCAACTCCGTCGTTTCGAAGATTGATTACGCCATTTCGGAAAGAGCCTACGCCATTCTTAATATCGGTTACGCCGGCGTAATTGATGTTAAGAATGGCGTAATCATTATTTTGAATAGCGTGGTTGATTATAAGACCAGCGTAATCGATATTGAGAATGGCGAAGTTAATATACTGAACAGCTTCATAAGCTATAAGATTGGTGTTTATGATTTACTAATGAATGATTCCTAAATGGAGACATACTTTTTCTAACTGCGGAGAGTTTAAAATTTTCTGATTATTTTTACAAATACGCTTTTAAAATTTATTTTTTCACCCACATAATTACGTTTATATAGTTCAAAACCTAAAGTTAAATTGAGGTTGTTTATGTATGATGATATTTCGGTTTTAGCAGTAATCAAACTTAAATCAATATTGCTACCCGATTGCTTTCGATACATTAAATCAATATTCAAATTGGTTTGCCTAATTAAATGGTAAATTATTTTTGCAGTTGCATTCATGTATTTCTGATAATTTGCATCTGCTTCCTCCATCATTTCATAATTTTGTATATCTCCATTCAGCATAAACATTAGCTCATTACTCAGTCTCTTTTGGAAATTTATGAAATATAGAACTTTACGATATGGAAGTATAGAACTTTTATAAATTTCATATTCAGCACCAATATTCATAAAATTAAAATCAATACGACAGCCAAAAAGATTCTGTGTAAAATAATTTAACGTAATAAACTCTGTTTCTTTAAGGTTAATATAATTTTGAGTAGAAAACCTGTATGAAAAGGAAAGAATATTTTTGAAAAGAAATATATCTGAATTTAAGACCTGAATATTAGCATCATATTTGTAAGTTCCTGGTTGTGTTGCATAATAATCGATAAGAACCAGAGATTTATCAGCAATGGAACCACCAGGAATTCTTCGTATTTCAATATATTTTGATCTTTCTATAAGTATATAATCAACCCCTTTTTGATAGATTATAGTTCCTGTTTTATCTTTTACAATTATTGATGAAACATTAATATTTGGTAATTTTAAAAGGATAATTTTACTATCAGTTAAAGTGTATTGTTCATCTAAAATAGTAAGAGATAAAGGATCAGAAAAATAACTTTGATGAAATCTGTCAAACCTGTACGATAGGAGAAGCTGTCCTGTAGGTATTTGTTTTGAATAATTAAATTCAACTCCGTATTTACTACTCGATTGGTTATATATTGAATGATTAATGGTATTGTATTCAAAATTAATTCTGGATTTCAAACTTTTGAATAACTTATGTTCTAATCCTGAATTAATAGTATGCTGTTTCATTTCATAAAAATCCTGCTTGATATTATAGAAATTATAGTTTCCTGTAAAAGATAAATTAGCTGGCAGAATAAATGAAACAGACTCGTTGATTTGAAATCTATTAATATTTGCTATCCCTTTCTGATTAATATTAGTAATTAAGGTATTAAAGCTATATTTTTTTTTAAAATCCAGATAAATCTGATTGACAAAATCAAAATTATCAGTTGTATTAGCTAAACGAAATAGATTTTGGTTAATGCTCATATTTTCATCATGAGAATATTTTAATTCATTTCTGTCGTATTTTGTAAAAGATTTACTTAGCTGAGCTCCAAAAATTTTCTGTTCTATCTTATAAATCTTTCCATTATTTAATTCTTCTTCATTCCATTTTCTTTTGTTAAAGAATAAAGAAAATGGAAGAAATTTATTTGTGAATGAGAATGCTATCCCAAAATTACTGTTAGTTGATTTAATATCGGTTATATTTTCACGCGATGAATAACTTTCGTTATAATTATTGAACAAGTTAAGATTTATCTTTTTCCCATTAAAAAAAGTAGCACCAACATCAAGTTTTTTTGTAGTACGCACTTCAGACTGATCTGGGGAGATAATAAAAATATCATTGCTTTTTTCAGGCATAAAAGCTGCATTAATATCAAGCAATAAGAAGTTTTTATGCAAAACAGAACTTGTTGTATTTAAAAACATACCTCCTGATAAAAAAGAACTTTTTTGATTGTCATTAAAATTAAGTCCTGCTCTTTCCTGCTCACGTATAAAACCATTAAAACGTGCTTCTCCAGAAATAGCATTTAGTTTCCATAAATAAAATGGATTTTTTTTGTTTTGTGAAAATGCTTGAGTTGAAATAACCAAAACAATTAATAATAA
>CAIZXK010000577.1 GCA_903936865.1 uncultured Bacteroidales bacterium
GCATTTTGAAATCATAAAAGACAGTATGCCAATTATATATATATTCATTTTTTAGTTCATTAATTGATTTATGGACAGTAAAAGGGTAAATGTTTTATCAGTCAAACAGTTCCATCGTTTTATCCAAATCTTCATTAACAATCTTTGTGTAAATCTGAGTAGTCCTTATCGAAGAATGCCCGAGTAGCTTACTTATAAATTCAATTCGTGCACCTTTTCTTAACGCACGAGTTGCCCAAGTGTGTCTGCTGATATGGAAGTGAATTTTCTTACTAATTCCAGCTGTTATAGCGAGTTCCTTTAAATTATAATTGATATAGGCGGAGGATGAAGAAACAAATTTATGAATTTCGATAGGATTTAGTTCATTGATTGTTTTTTTTGTTAGAGGGAAAACATAATCATTATTTGTAGATTTATATGTTTTGTAGGTTTCAATAATTTGGAAAGCCCTAGTAGGTAGTTTAATCGAAACTGTTGAACCTGTTTTCATAGTATTAACCAAAAGTCTTTCACCATCATAACTTGACCATTTTAATGTTATTAAATCAGATATTCGAAGTCCCCCAGCATAAGAGGCAAACACAAACATATTTCGAATATGAAATTTAATTGAATTTGGATTTAAAATTAAATGGTCTAATTTAATTAGTTCTTCTTCTGTTAGAAATTCTATATTTGTTTTTTCATGTTTTAATTGAAATTTTAAAAAAGGATTTTTATCATAAGGAATAATATCATTCTTAATAGCTTCATTAACAATACTGCGTATTACTTTAAAATTTGAGAGAACAGTATTTGTTTTATTTTTTAAAATAGTTCGAAGATAATTTTCATAATCATTTAAATAATTCGAAGTTATATCATTAAAAGTTAATTCGTAATTATTTATATAAACTTTTATTTTTGAAACTACTGACATGTATCGATGATATGTCCCAATACTATTTTTTAGTTTGTGTTTTTCAATAACTTCTTCAGCATATTTGATAAAGCTAACTGATTTAGATCCCAAAATTGCTTCTTTAATGTTTTTTGTTTCGATGAATTTGGAACCAGTTTCCATTTCAAGTGCAACGCTTTGTGCTTCTGCTATTTTGGTTGCAATATAAATATTCAATTTAGCTGAATTAAGATTTGATTTTTTCACTTTGGACTGAACACAATCCCAATCTTTTTCCTTTATTCGATATTCAAGGGATATATATTTTGCCTTTCTGTTTTTGATTATTCTTAAAAAAAGTGTCTTTTCACCTTCAGTATTAACTTTATTTTTCAAAACGACTTTTATTGATGCCATTATTTATTATTTAAATGTTATTTCAGCAGCAAAAAAGGTAAAACAAAAGATAAAACATTTACCCTTTTACTGTCCATAAATCAATTAATGAACTAAAAAATGAATATATATATAATTGGCATACTGTCTTTTATGATTTCAAAATGCTTCCAAATTAAAGCTGGCGGGGTCACAATAAAAACTTATAATAGCATTGTAAAATAAACACTTACAGTGCTATTTTTTTTTGATGGTTAAAC
>CAIZXK010000578.1 GCA_903936865.1 uncultured Bacteroidales bacterium
AGCTGTAAGAAGAACCGGAGGATCATCTACTTTCGATAGCCTGAATCATTACCTCACCTACTCAGAAATGATAATTGCGACTTCCAATTACTGGAATGTTATACATGGCACTTCACCGGCAGAGGTTCACAACGATGAGGAGGGCAAACAGATTATGAGTGTATTGGGTAAAAATATGGCCTGGCTACTGAAAATGAAAGAAGCTACTGCCGGCATTATTGAACCACCCAAAAAAGAACAAAAAACATATACCAACTTTATCAGATAAGTAATAAGAGTCTTTTTATAGATACATGATAAAAACAAAAGTAAGCTTCTGATATATTTTAGTAATGCTGATGAAGCAGTACCAGAAAAAAAACCTAAATAAATAACCTGGAGGATATCTGAGAAGGGAATAATTGGTTTATTATTGCTAAAATACGTTTTGCTGAAGAAATAATGTAAGTTGCGGTTACGATAAAGTACTTTGCGTTAACGATAATGTGTTTTGCCAACACGATAATGTGAATGAAAGTTACTGATGTTGCATAGTCGGGGCGCGACTCGAAGTCGCACTCCGACTAAGGAATGGGAAGTGTTAATTTTGCGTTGAAATACCTCACATTGTCCTAAAATATATTCTGTTTACCTCTCCGACACGTTCACACAGCCCTCTGTTGAGTAAACAAATTACTCAATCACTATGGTTTATTCCTTCGACCAGCTTCCTTATCGTTCCGGCAGGCTCACACAGCCCTCCAACGAGTAAACAAATGACTCAGTTCACCTTCCTTATCGGTTTGTGTATCGTGTTTACCTCTTCGACACGTTCACACTGCCCTCTGTTGAGTAAATTAATTACTCAATCACTCCGGTTTATCCCTTCGATCGGTTTCCTTTTCGTTTCGGCATGCTCACACAGCTCTCCAACGAGTAAACAAATGAATCAGTTCACCTTCCTTATCGGTTTGTGCATCGTGTTTACCTCTTCGACACGTTCACACAGCCCTTCGTTGAGTAAACAAATTACTCAACCACTCCGGTTTATCCCTTCGACATGCTTCCTTTTCGTTTCGGCATGCAAGTTATTCCCACCAGCCGATAAGTTTTGAGGATTGGCTTGTTTGTTATACAGTTTGATATTATTATTTTGATTATTATTATTTTAGTTTTGATATTCTTTCTCAACAATTATAAAAAAGAAACCTTTATAATTTGTATGCAGGTTTTTTGTTTTATTTATTTTTGATTCAACTATTTCATTCTTATTTGAAAATATTTCAAGAAAGTATAACTTTACTATAATTTGCATATAAAAAAAATGTAAATTTGTATAATTATTTGAATTTATAATTGTATGAATAAAAATTACTCAATCAAGAAATTAATTTTGTTTAAAAATATAAATTTATCTCGAAATTGTATAAATCAATTTTTAAATGAAACTATACTTTTTATCATGCAATTTAATATCTAAATAGATAAATGATGATTGATAAAAAAGGATTAACTGAACGTGACATTTGCACCAAATATATTACACCTGCTCTGGAAAAAGCCGGATGGAATAAGCAAACTCAATTGCTTGAAGAAGTTTACTTTACTGATGGTAAAATTTATGTTAGAGGTAAACTTACATCCCGTGGCAAAGCCAAAAGAGCCGATTATATTCTTTATTATAAACCCAATATTCCTGTTGCAATCATTGAAGCTAAAGACAATAAACATAGCGTTAGAGCTGGTATTCAGCAAGCTTTGGATTATGCGAAGATACTTGATATTCCATGTGTATTTAGTAGTAATGGTGATGGATTCCTTTTCCATGACAGAACTGCAACAGATGAAAATATTGAAAAGGAAATAGATATTGAAAACTTTCCTTCACCGGAAAAACTTTGGGAGAAATATAAAAAATATAAAAATATTCAAACGCCTCAAGCTGAATTATTAGCAAAACAGGATTATTATTTTGATGGGAGTGGTAGAAAACCCAGATATTATCAGCAGATAGCAATTAACCGTTCTGTAGAAGCTATTGCCAGCGGACAAAACAGAATATTACTGGTAATGGCAACCGGAACAGGGAAAACTTATACTGCCTTTCAAATTATACACAGGCTCTGGAAAGTGGGAGCGAAAAAGAGAATCCTATTTCTCGCTGATAGAAATGCTTTGATAGACCAAACCAAGCGTGGTGATTTTAAGCATTTTAGAAATAAAATGACAGTTGTAAAACATCGTATGATTGATAAAAGTTATGAAATCTATCTGGCTCTTTATCAAGGATTAACTGGTTCTGATATTGATTCGGATGTTTACAAGCAATTTACACCCGGATTTTTCGATTTAATAGTTATAGATGAATGTCATCGTGGTAGTGCCAAAGAAGATAGTGCCTGGCGCGAAATCCTTACTTATTTTAACAGTGCTACACATATTGGTTTAACTGCCACTCCTAAAGAAAGCAAAGAAACAAGCAATACTGAATATTTCGGCGATCCTATTTATACATATTCCTTAAAACAAGGTATCGATGATGGATTTCTGGCACCATACAGAGTTATTAGAATAGCTTTGAATGTTGATGCTGAAGGGTGGAGACCCGAAAAGGGTAAAACAGACAAAGATGGTGATTTGGTTGATGACCGGATATACAATCGAAATGATTTTGACAGGAATCTGATCATAGATGAACGTACAGAAACTGTTGCTGGAAAACTAACTGAATTTCTGAAAGGCTATGACCGTTTTGCGAAAACAATTGTCTTTTGTGTAGATATTGATCATGCAGAAAGAATGCGAACTGCTTTATCGAGACTAAACGCAGATTTGGTGAAGGAAAACTATAAATACATTATGCAGATTACAGGTGATAATGATGAGGGGAAAAAAGAACTGGATAATTTTACAAATCCAGAAGAAAAGTATCCGGTAATTGCCACTACTTCAGAATTAATGACAACCGGTATAGATGCCCAAACCTGTAAGGTAATTGTACTGGATGCCAATATTAAATCGATGACAAAGTTCAAACAGATTATTGGCAGAGGTACACGTATCAATGAGGAATTTGGCAAAATGTATTTTACAATACTCGATTTCAGAAATGCTACCGATTTGTTTGCAGATAAAGATTTTGACGGTAATCCGATAAGAATTAAACCAATATCAGAAGATATTGATTTAACAGGAATTATTGATGAAGAGGAAAATGATACCAATCCGATTTTTGATGAAATTGAAGGTAACGAAATTGAATTTGAAATCCCCAAAGTAAAATATCCTGAAGATTTACCTTACGAAGGAGAGGTTGAAGAAAAAAAGCGCAAAGTATATGTAAATGGTGTTGATGTTACTGTTTTAATAAGCAGAGAATTATATTTTGACCAGAATGGCAAACCTATAACATCAAGCCTGAAAGATCATACCAAAGATATTATCAAAGGGAAATATGCTTCGCTGGATGATTTTCTGAACAAATGGAATTCAGCTGAAAGAAAAGAAGCAATTATTGCAGAATTGCAGGAACAGGGAATTCTGGTAGAAGCCTTATATGAAGCGGTAAACAAAGAGATAGATTTATTCGATCTTATTTGTCATATAGCTTATGACCAATCTCCTTTAACTCGTAAAGAAAGGGTAAACAATGTTAAGAAAAGAGATTATTTTACCAAATATGGTGAACAAGCCAAAAAAGTACTGGAGACTTTATTAGATAAATATGCTGATGAAGGTATAGAAAATATTGAGAGTATGGAAGTATTGAAAGTAAAACCATTAACACAATATGGCTCACCTATGGAAATTATTAAGGAATTCGGCAGTAAGGAAAAATATTTACAGGCTTTGAATGAACTTGAAAATGAATTGTATAAAACAACAGCATAATGCCACATATTAAAGTATATATTCATTTTGTATGGTGTACTAAGAACAGAGAACCTTATTTGAACAGTAAAGAAATAAGGTTTCAGGTTTGGGAACATATAATGGAAAATGCAAGAAAGAAAAATATTTTTATTGATTTTATTAATGGTTATCATAATCATTGTCATTGTTTAATTTCATTGGGAGTTGACCAAACTATTGAAAAAATTATGCAATTAATAAAAGGAGAATCATCTTTCTGGGTTAATAGGCAACAATTGATTTCACAAAAATTCGAGTGGCAGAATGAATATTTTGCTGTATCGGTATCTGAGTCTATGATTAATAAAGTGAGGGATTATATTAAAAACCAGGAAGAACATCATCGAAAGAAAAGTTTCGATGAAGAATATGAGGAGTTTATGATTAAATATGGGTTTAAAAAATTTAAAGATATATGATTTGGCTAAAGCCAATTATTTGTATCTGTTTAAATTCTCCAGCTTAAGCTGGAGGTAATTCAAATAATAAAAGAGAGAGTTTTATGAATAGCCCCTATCTTCAGATAGGGGAAAAGAAAGAAAAAGAGAGTTTTATGATTAGCCCTTATCTTCAGATAGGGGAAAAGAAAGAAAAAGAGAATTTTATGAATAGCCCCTATCTTCAGATAGGGAAAAGAAAGAAAAAGAACAATTATGGCTTTAGCCAAAAAAATAAAAGAAATAAATTAAGCTATGCTTATTAAAGAGATTGATTTTATTTTCATTTAATGCTGGAGGTAATTCAAATTATAAAAAAAGAATTTTTTAAATTACTCATTTATTAAGATTAGAAATAAGAGAATTTTTTAAATTGCTCCTTTCTTAAAATAAGGAATAAAATTATCTTTTGAATAACCCCTATTTTTAGATAGGGATAAAAAGAAAAATAAATAAATTTGGCTTTAGCCAAAAAAATAAAAGAAATAAGTTATATTTTTACAATATGAGCAACATATCAGGAATAATAAAAAGCATACGCGACATTATGTGGCAGGATACCGGACTGAACGGTGATGCACAACGTATTGAACAATTAGGCTGGATGCTTTTCTTAAAAATATTTTCGGACAAAGACCTGGAAATGGAGATGATGCAGGAAAATTACACATCTCCTATTCCTGCGGAATTCCATTGGGTGAAAGAAAAAGGAAACTGGGCTGGCGATGATGAAGGAATGACAGGCGATGAATTGCTGGAATTTGTTGACCGTAAATTATTTCCTGCATTAAGAAATCTGGATTTGAGTACGGGAAACCGCAGGGCTTTGATTGTACGTGAGGTATTTGAAGGCAACAACAACTATATGAAAAGTGGTATCAATATCCGAAAGGTATTAAATAAACTCAATGAAATTGACTTTAATATTGCCAAAGATCGCCACGCTTTTGGTGAATTGTACGAAACCATTTTAAAAGATTTACAAAGTGCCGGAAAAAGCGGTGAGTTTTACACTCCCCGTGCCATTACGCATTTTATAACCGATATGGTTGACCCTAAGATTGGCGAAAAAATACTCGACCCTGCTTGCGGAACTGCAGGTTATCTGACTTCTGCTATTGAACATTTGAAAACACAAGCCAATAATGTGGAAGAACGTAACAGCATAGGCGAAAATGTTATAGGTTGGGAATACAAACCTTTGCCTTATTTGCTGGCAACTACCAATCTGATATTGCATGATATAGAAGTACCCAATATTACTTTCCGCGATTCTTTAGACCAGCCTTTGAGTAATTTTACAGAAAAACACAGAGTGGATGTTATACTTGCCAATCCGCCTTTTGGTGGTATAGTTGCTAACGGTAACGAAAGCAATTTTCCGCAAACTTTCCGAACCAAAGAAAGTGCCGATTTGTTTCTGATACTGATGATACATTTGTTGAAGAACGGCGGACGAGCCGGTATTGTATTGCCCGATGGCAGCCTTACAGGTGATGGCATTAAACAAAGGGTAAGGGAAAAACTCTTGAAAGACTGCAATCTGCATACCATTATCCGTTTGCCCAATTCTGTATTTCAGCCTTATGCAACGGTAGCTACTAATCTGTTGTTTTTTGAAAAGGGAAAACAAACGCATGAAGTATGGTATTACGAACACCGTTTGCCTGAAGGACAAAAAGCCTACAGCAAAACCAAACCTATACAATTAAAAGAATTTGAACCTATTAAGAAGTGGTGGAATAACAGAGAGGAAAGCGATATTAGCTGGAAAGTGCCGATACAAAACATTATTAACCGCAATTACGACCTGGATATTAAAAATCCGACCAAGGTTGAGGAAGCCCATGAGTATAGCAGTGCGGAATTGATGGAAATGCTTGACAAATCATTTGAGAAAAGTCATATTCTTTTGAATCAATTAAAGGAGGCGGTGAAATGATAAAAGATTTGGCTAAAGCCAATAATTTAGGTTTTCTTTATAATTCTCCAGCTAAAGCTGGAGGTAACTCAAAAAATTGTTTTGTTTCAATAGCAAAAACCGGAGGCAATTCAAATTATTTGAATTGCCCCGACATTTATGTCGGGAATAATAAAAATGATAGCAGATTTGGCTTTAGCCAAAACAATAATTCTTTCAATTATTCAATTAATAGCATTCCTTCAAATTGTAAATTAAAGGAGGACTTAATATGAGTTTAATCAGAATTGACAAACTTTTTAATTTTGAAAAAGGTGTTTTGCAAAGTTCTAAATGCACTCCCGGTAAATATGATTTTATTACGGCTTCTTCTGAATGGAAAACACATAATGAATACACACATGATTGTGAAGCATTGATATTTGCAGCAGCAGCTTCTGGTTCTTTAGGCAGAACACATTATGTAAACGGTAAATTTATTTCAAGTGATTTGTGTTTCATTATTACACAAAAAGATCCAATAAATTTACCAATAGATTTGAAGTTTTATCATTTAATTTTCAATGAATTAAAAGATGAAATTGTTAGAAACACAAAAGCAGGAACTTCTAAAGAAGCAATTGGATTAGCTGCATTTGGGAAATACGAATTGCCTTATTTTGATATAAATAAACAGATTGAAGCAAAAGAACAATTTGTGAATGCTTTTGATCATAAAAAGGATTTAAACACCGAACTCTCCCACCAACTCTCCCTAATAAAGCAACTTCGCCAGTCGTTTTTGCGTGAAGCCATGCAGGGCAAATTACTACCTCAAATAGCAAGTGAAGGCAATGGGAGAGATTTGTTAGAAAAAATTAAAGCCGAAAAGCAAAAACTGATAGCTGAGAAAAAACTTAAAAAAGAAAAGGATTTACTAGCAATAAATCCAGATGAAATTCCTTTTGAAATTCCAGAGAATTGGGTATGGTGCAGGTTGGGAAATATTGCAATTTTAATAACAGATGGCAAACATGGAGATTGTAACGATGAAATTAATTCAGGATATTATTTTTTATCTGCTAAAGATATCCAAAATGGCAAATTAATCTATAATTGTGCAAGACAAATTACATATTCTGATTTTATTGAAACACACAGAAGAACAAACTTAGAACCAGGAGATTTATGTGTTGTAAATACAGGTGCTACAATTGGGAAAACCTCATTTGCACCGGATGATGAACTTACTAGAAAAACAACATTTCAAAAAAGTGTAGCTGTTATTAAAGTTATTAATCATTTGATTAGTATGAAATATATTGAATATTTTATTATTAATGAAACACCTAAATTATTAAAGACCTCTAGAGGCTCAGCAATAAACAATCTTCTTCTTGGTGATTTAAGGAGTACTATTTTACCTCTTCCACCACTTTCAGAGCAACAACGTATTGTAGCTAAATTAGAAGAATTAATGGCTTATAGTGATAAACTGGAAAAGAGCATAAACGGCAGTAAAGAACAGAATGAAATGCTTTTGCAGCAGGTGCTTAGGGAAGCGTTGAGGGAGAAATAAATGATTTTAATATAATTTTATTTAATGATAAAAAAAGAAAAGCATGTATAATATAGAGAAAATTGAGGAAAGATTAGACAATGTAAAAAAACATGGATGGGGTATTTTAGAGTTAAGAAATTGTGGACTAAGAGAAATTCCTAAGGAAGTTTTTGATTATGAGGAATTAATTTCCATTGATTTTAGTAATGATCCCTTTTGTCCAATTGAAAATAAAAACTCAATTGAGATTATACCACATGAAATTTCAAGGTTAAAAAAATTGAAAAGACTAAATATTGCAAATAATAAATTAATTAAAGTAAGTGAAGACTTATCGAAATTAC
>CAIZXK010000579.1 GCA_903936865.1 uncultured Bacteroidales bacterium
CTTAACGGAGAAGAGCAACAAAAATATATTCGAATCATTGAAAAAAGTGGTGCCCGTATGCTCAATATTATCAATGATATAGTTGATATTTCAAAAATAGAAGCGGGTTTAATGAAAATTGATAGTAAGGAATCTAATATCAATGAGCAAATTGAATATATCTATACTTTTTTCAAACCTGAAGTGGAAACCAAAGGAATAAAACTTTCCTTTAAAACTTCCTTGACTGCAAAGGAAGCAATTATCAATACCGACCGTGAAAAACTTTATGCCATCCTCACTAATCTTGTCAAAAACGCCATTAAATATACAGAAAAGGGTTCAATAGAATTAGGTTATATTGTCAAAAACAACTTTCTAGAGTTTTATGTAAAAGATACTGGAATCGGGATTCCGTCAGACAGGCAGCAAGCTATATTTGAACGTTTTATACAGGCTGATATCTCTGATAAAATGGCCAGACAAGGTGCAGGTTTGGGCTTAGCGATTACAAAATCATATATTGAAATGCAAGGTGGAAAGATTTGGGTAGTAAGTGAAGAAGGGATTGGTTCCTGTTTTTATTTCACCTTGCCTTACCTTACAGATCCGGCTGCAGACATTATAGACCAAGAATCTGTACTTTCAGAAAAGAATAATAAGGTCAGAAAACTAAAAATATTGATTGCTGAGGATGATGAAGTTTCTGAAATGTTGATTGACAGTTACATCAAAATGCTTGGTAAAGAAATTTTGAAAGCAAGGACAGGGATTGATACCGTTGAAGCTTGTCGCAATAATCCTGACATAGATCTGATACTGATGGATATTCGTATGCCCGAAATGGGTGGATATGAAGCCACCAAACAAATCAGGCAATTTAACAGCAACGTTATAATTATTGCACAAACAGCTTATGGTTTATCAGGTGATAAGGAAAAGGCAATAAAAGCTGGTTGCAATGATTATATTTCAAAACCTGTTAGCAAAAACGAATTACTTGCTTTAATTCAAAAGCATTTCGGGTAGTAATACTCAGAAAGCAGACAATTGATTGGCTGAGATAAGAGTATGTTTATTACAGCTATTATTCAATTGTAAAGTTTTATAACTAAAATGAAATGAACAATATATAGGTTTGATGGGTAGGTGTTTTAAACTTAAGGCAAGAAGTAAAATGAATTACATTATAACCCATTTTAAAGAAATATAAGAATATCAATAACAGACTCTTATTAAATGAAAGAATATTTTATTTTGCAGTATAAAATGGCAAACAGAAAAATAATCGAATTAGGATTTAATCCTTTACTTGGTTATTTACTTTGTTTATTAGCATTTGCAGCAATTTCTGAATATGTGTTCAGAAAATCAGAATTTGCCGGATATGCAGTACTCTTAATCGCGTTTAGTCTTTTACTAAGATTATCAGAGAAAAAAAGAATAGAGTTTTTAAAAGTTGTATTTGGTGACAAAAAATTCCGAAGCATCAGAATTGTTGAAAATATTTTACTTATAATACCTTTTTCGATTTTATTACTTTACCATAAAGCCTTTTTAGAAGCAGTTTTGCTACTGCTTAGCTGTCCATTATTGGCTTTTAATTCTTTTAATATTAATTATAATTTTTCATTGCCAACACCATTTTATAAAAACCCTTATGAATTTACGACAGGTTTTAGAAAAACATTTTATATTTTTCCGCTTGCCTATATTTTGACATACCTAGCTATTTCTGTTAACAATTTTAATCTTGGAATATTTGCGTTACTTTTTGTTTTTCTGGTTACTTTAACGTTTCATATTAAGCCTGAAAATGAATATTTTGTTTGGTCATATTCAACAAAACCATCGAAATTTCTATTTAAAAAAATTAAGACAGCTACCATTTATTCAACTTTGTTAGTTCTGCCAATAATACTAAGCATGGTTTGTTTTTTTCCGGTTTATACAAAATCAATCATTATGTTTTCACTCATTGGTTTTGCTTTTTTGTGGACTGTAATTTTAGCAAAATATTCAGCATATCCTAATGAAATTAATATTCCTGAAGGAATTCTCTTTGCATTATGTATTTATTTTCCTCCACTTTTAATTGCATTAATACCATTTTTTTATGTTAAGTCTATCAAAAAATTAAATCTACTTCTTAAATGATTAAAATTAAAGAATTATCCAAGCACTATGGAAATCATGAAGTTTTAAAAAGCATTAATCTTGAATTTACAAACGGTAAAGTCTATGGTATTGTTGGAGAAAATGGGGTGGGTAAAACAACTCTTTTCAGATGCATTGCTGGCTTAGAGGACTATAAAGGAGAAATTACTTCCTCATTAAGTCCACTCAAAAATTATTTGGGACTTTTATTAACAGAACCTTTCTTTTTTTCGAAAATTACTGGAGCCGAATATATAAGATTGCTTTGTAACGCACGTAATATAAATATAAAACAAATTGAAAACAGAAATGTTTTTGAATTACCATTAAATCAATATGCTTCTACTTATTCAACCGGGATGAAAAAGAAGTTAGCTTTAACAGCAATCCTGCTACAGGAAAATTATTATTATATTCTTGACGAACCTTTTAACGGAGTTGATATTCAAAGTAATATCATTCTAATGGAGATAATTAATAAATTAAAAGAGCTGAATAAGATTGTAATTATTTCCTCGCATATTTTCTCGACTTTAAGCGATACTTGTGATGAGATCCTTTTGCTTCGGAAAGGTGAGCAGATCAAAACTGTGGAGAAGCATGAATTCAATAAATTAGAAGAAGAAATGAAAACCGTAAGTATTGGAAATAAAATTGAAAAACTTGAACTTAAATAGAATAACAATTTTAAATATTCATCTTAATAACCCAAATCCCATTAGTAAATAATACTGATGGGATTTAGTTTTTGCAGTCTTTATGCTTTGTATCAGATAAATGTTAAGCAAAATTTTTCACAATCAGTTTATCTTTTGTACGTATTCCGGATTATCATTCCCAATTCAATTTATTTTATACTTATTTGCTTTATCAGAAAGTTTATTTACTGAAGTTACTGTTCTTTTATTGACAAATTCAATACATAATAGCACTAGTTTTTCTGTTCAAAATATTCAGGAAATAATTAATTAGCCATATATAACACAATACTTCGTAATACCTTTATAAGTTGCAGATAGTATCAGCTTTGACAAAGCTGTATTTGTTTATATAATATTTTAATAATCAATCAAATTGTTTTTTGTTGGAATAAACTTTGTCAAAGTTTTACTAACTATTGTAACCAATA
>CAIZXK010000580.1 GCA_903936865.1 uncultured Bacteroidales bacterium
ATTTCCTGATGGGAAAGCAGAAAAAGCATAAACTCCCGAAGTATTTGAAGTAGTGGTAGCAATAACTGTATCTGAAAAGTTTTTAATCACCATAGTTGCATTTTTAATTGGATTTGCTCCTGTATTGGCATACTTGATGGTACCGCTCATAATGGTATTTGCTGTAAATAAAGAGGGCAACTGAGCAAAAGGTGTGAAATATACCCTGCCTTTGGCAGAATTATCTCCTTTATCATATATTTTTAAGGTTATCATAGTAGAATCGCAGCTACCCCAATAATTATACCTTGCATTTATGTCTGCTGATGAATTGTTATATACAGCATAAGTTCCGTTGTTGTATAAATTGCAGGTTAATGAATCTGCATTTCCAAGTGTAGCCGTTCCAGTACCATCAAAGTAAATCCCATTTGCAGCATTGTTTGTAAAACTGGAATTTCTGATATTCAGATTAGAATTAGAAATAACCAATCCATTTCCATTTGAAAAAGTAAATTTACTATGATTAATTGTAGGTTGAGCAGTGCTTTCCGTATAAACATTATATGTATTTCCTTTTTCAATATTACAATAGGTAAGATTACTTGTTGCACCACCCCAGTTGCTACGAGGATCGAAATAAATGCCATTCCAATCGCCTGTAATGCCGGAATAAGGTTTAAAGCTTATAAGGCTGTCAGCATTTCCAACTGCATACAATTCCCCACCATTGTAATAATCCGTCCATTGACCTATCTGGATTCCTTTTCCACTCGAAATATTAACTGTAATTCCTTTGTCAATGGTTAAACGTCTGACATCAGCACGTTTTCCAACAATGATATTATCTAATAAAAGATATTCGGTTCCATCTTTTGTAATAGATCTGCTTTCAGTATAAGTTCCTCCCGAAAGTGCAATTAAATTTATTACATTACCAATATAAGTATTATTGTAATGTGTAGGTTGAGAAGTCCATTCTGTATAATATACAGGATATCTGCCGTTATTGCTGAAAGTACAATTGGTATAAGAGCCATAAGCTCCATATAATCTTAATCCATCTGTTATCGCATTAGAGATGATGCAGTGGTCTAACGTTACACTTCCAGTGTTTTCAAAATAAATATTGTAGTCATTAGCTTTTTCTATTTTGCAATATATTAATTGATTTGTAGCACCATTCCAATCGCTTCTATCGTCGAAGTATATACCATTCCAGTCTCCTGCTATTCCACTGTAAGGTTTAAATGTAATCAGACTATCAGCATTTCCAACTGCATATAATTCTCCTCCATTATGATAATCTGTCCATTGTCCTACCTTAATTCCTTTTCCACTGGAAATATTTATTGTTATTCCTTTATCAATGGTTAATCGTCTAACTTCAGCACGTTTTCCAACAATGATATTATCTAATAATAGATATTCAGTTCCATCTTTAGTAATAGATTTGCTTTCAGTATAAGTGCCACCGGATAGGGCAATTAAATTAATTCCATTTCCAGTAAAGATATTATTGCTATGAAACGGTTGAGATGACCATTCGGTATAATATACCGGATATCTGCCATTATTGCTGAAGGTACAATTGGTATAAGAACCATAAGCTGCATAAAGTTTTAATCCATCAATAACTGCGTTAGTCATTATACAATTGTCTATTATAACACTTGAAGTATTTTCAACATAAACATTGTAGGCATTTGCTTTTTCTATTTTGCAATATTTCAATTGATTTGTAGCACCACTCCAATCGCTTCTGTCCTCAAAGTAAATACCATTCCAGTCTCCAGCAATACCACTATAAGGTCTGAAAGTAATTAAGCTATCAACTGTTCCAATTGCATATAATTCTCCACCATTATACCAATCTGTCCATCTGCCAATCTGAATTCCTTTTCCATTTGCAAAGTTAAGTGTTAATCCTTTTTGAATGGTTAATCGTGAGATGCTACCATTTTTACCTATTAATATATTATCAAGAATATGATATCCTATACCGTCATTTTGGAAATTACGGTTTTCTGTAAGAGCTCCTCCACAATAGCCAATCAGGTTTATAATATTTCCGGTATAAGTGTTGCCACTCAATGTAGGGTAAGTATGAGGTTCGGAATAATAAACCGGATACCTTCCGTTGTTCTGAAATGTGGAATTCATAACGGTATTGTAAGCTCCATAAAATTTAATTCCATCCTGAGCTGCATTTTTGATAGTACAATGGTTTATACTTGGTTGATTTGTATTTTCACTATAGATATTAAATGCATTACCTTTTTCAATAACGCAATAATCCATTACAGAAGCAGCACTGTAATAATCGCTTCGGTCTTCAAAGTAAATACCTTCCCAACCTCCGTTTGTACCATCAAAAGATGTAAAAGTTATTACACTATCAACTGTTCCTAATGCATAAAGTTCACCAGCATAATGCCATCCACTAAAAAATCCAATCTGAATTTTTTTTCCTGAATCAACTTTAATAGTATTTCCTGGCTCTATGGTTAATCGACATTTTTCACCATATCTTCCAATATATAAGTTGTCTAATATGAAAATTGGAAAGGCTATTGAATTCCAGCGATTATTGTCAGTTATATTTCCTCCCGGTAAACAGATTCCATTATAGGTATTATTAGTGAGGGTAAGGCTGCCAAGGTGTTTTGTTAATGTAAGATTTGAAGTTGAATAGTAAAGCGCATACGTATTATTGTTAATCAAAGTATTTGTATAGTTTGGCAATGAAGATGCAGAAGTAATATACATCCCTCCCCAGCCATTATAAGATATTGTACTGTTGATTAAAGTTGGGTTTGAATTGTTTAAATAAACACCGCTTTCGGTATTTCCTTTGAATGTTGAGTTTTGTATGGTTAAATGTGCAGAATTTAATGAAATTCCATAACCTTCCGCATCTCTGAAGCTGCAATTATTTATTAAAGGTTCACTTGTTGCATAGCAGGAAAGATTGGCATTTCTGCTTCCATTGCCGGCATTGGAAATTACAGTGTAATTGAATTGTGAAGAAACACCAGCATCGCTGTTTTCGTCAAAATAAATGCCATTCCATTTACCAATTTCATTTGTAAAATATGTAAATCTCACAGAATCAACGGCTGTACCGTTGCATATAATATTAGCAGCACTTACTGTAAGTCCTGTATTTGGAAGGAAAAGAATGGTTGCTCCTGCCTGAAAAGTATGGGTTCCTCCGGTAAATGATATATCCGAAGTAGCCCAATAAGGGCTTAATGCTTTTGTAAAAGTTGTAATGCCATTTAGATTCCCATTTAGCTGAGTTCCGGGTGTAAACAGTTTCATTTCATTAAATACGGCATTGTTTGTATTGGAACCTGTTAATATAAGAGCATACTGAAGGTAAAGTTTAGTAAGATTAACTACAACAGGTGATGTGGCAGAGAGAGTGTTCCAGTTGCCCCAGATCCCATTGATGCCAGAAGTACGGTAAGTAACCTGAATATTAGCAGGTGCAGTAAATGACTTTAAATATGTAATTGAGTCAATCAATCTTTCTTGTCCAAGCTCATAAAATGGTGTTGAAATAAAAGTTCCGCTTTTTACAAAATTAGCCGTTAATGTCATAAGTGCATAACGACAATTAAGTATGGGAGTTCCCGAAAGATTTGTTCCACCTGTATAGAAAACAAGTCCATTGCCTGCAAATGAAGAACCATCTTTTGTAAAATCATACATTACATTCGGTGAAGTGTTCCAACCAAGTGAAACGGTGTCTGCTTTAGCATAATATACTGTATTGCTGAGTGTAGCACCTACAGCTCCTGCCATAACTGAGATCATTCCATTAGTAACAACGGCTGAATGGTTGCTTATAGCAACAGGCAAATTAGTTCCTGACGACCAGCTTCCAGTTGTTCCATCCAATGCAGGAGTTGCAATATAAACGGTATTTGCTTTGGTTCCCGAATTATCATAACCACCCAATACATAGATTTTATTATTATAAGTTATCGTACTGTGTTTGTTGCGAGCTGTTGTGAGGCTTGTTCCAACTACAAATGGTGAAATCGTATTTAAAGCATTTACTTTAGCAAAGTACACTGTATTTAATGCTGTATTTTCTGTAAGTGAAGCCGAACCACCAATAATGTAAATATGACCCATTACATAAGTAGCTGTATGTCCCCAGCGATTTCCCGGTAATGAAACAGAAGAGGTTTGCCAGGCTCCGATAGTGCCATCTGTATTTATCGAAGCATAATAAATGGTATTATAAACCTGGCTTGCATCGCGTCCGCCCATTACATAAATGGTATTTGTTCCTATTACTACTGCTGGATCACGCATAGCTACAGGCTAAGGATTTAATGC
>CAIZXK010000581.1 GCA_903936865.1 uncultured Bacteroidales bacterium
AACCTTATATGATTATTGGTTTGTGCAATTTGATTTTCCAGCTCCCTCTCCTTCGGGGTGGGCTGGGGTGGGGTTACCATATAAAACTAGTGGTGGCAAGTTGGTTTGGAATGAGGAATTAAAAAGAGAAATACCGGAAGGGTGGGAAGTGAAAACGTTGAGCGATTTATTGATTAAATATACAGATAAATCAGTACATATAGAGTCAAAAAACATTTTAATTAAAGGTAAATATCCTGTAATCACACAAGATAATGGTGATTTTATTGCTGGTTTTACAAATGAAGTAAATCCGATTGTAGATTTTCCAGTAATTGTTTTTGGTGATCACTCGTGTACTCTGAGGTATATTGATTTTTCATTTTATAGAGGTGCTGATGGTACACAAATTATGAGTTTTAGTCAAGACTTAACTATTTATGTTTATTTATATTTACATAGTATAATCAAACAAATCCCAGGTTATGGTAAATATGAAAGGCACTATAAATATTTAAAAGAATTTGATATTATCATTCCTGAATCACAATATTTGAAAAGTTTTCAAATTATAATAAAGCCTATATTTGATAAAATTAGTCAATCACGTTTTGAAAACCAAAAACTCTCCTCCCTTCGCGATTGGCTATTACCCATGCTGATGAACGGGCAGGTAAAAGTAAAAGATACAGAAGAAGAAAAATTATCAATGGCAGCGGAGCCGGAAGGGGAATATAAATAAAAAAAATATGGCTGAAATTTCTAGAAATAATACAGGTTTATCAGGTGAATATTTTGTAGCGGCAGAACTATATCGCAGAGGTTGGTCAGTTGGTCTTACAATTGGTAATGCAAAAGCTGTTGATTTATTTGCAGAAAAGAATGAAAGAACAATTGCCATTCAGGTCAAAGCAATCTATAAGAGAAAAAATATAGGTTGGCCCATTATGAAAGAAAAAGTAAGAGATAATTGCTATTACATTTTTGTCAATCTCAATGCCGATAAAATGGAAATACCAGACTATTATATATGTACATCAACCGAAGCAAGGGATAAAGTTAAACAATATTCAACAAGAGGTATTATTGATCTATCTACTTTAAACAATGATAATTTCAAAAATAATTGGGGCAAACTTCTTAAGTAATTAATTCATTTAAAAAAACATTAATAATATGGGTTTACATAAAGCTTTCAAAATTATAAAAAGTGGAGTAAATTTAAATTTACAAATTTCCTCAATAAGAAGAGCTTTAAAAGCAGAATTGATGCTTAACAAGAAATCCTTAAGTGATATTAAAAAAAATAAATCAATCGATGATAATAGAAGAAGAACTATAATTGGTATGCTTCAGATAACTGCATTGTCAGACGCTGTAAATAACAAAATTCCATTTTTACTCATTTGCAGAAGAACTGTAATATCTGAATTAGCGGTTGAATTCAAGGCTAAACGTACAACTAATTATAATTTTGAAAAAATGGTTATGAAATTATATATAATGATTAAATATCTGCAAAATGATATAGATAATAAAAATTTAGATTTAAAAAAACGCCTGATTTTCATCTATAAATATAATTGCATTTTATTAAGGTTATTAAGTTGATTTTTTACTTTAAAATATTTATTTAAAACAGAACTCTTATGAGAAAAATAATTGAAACATTTATAAGTAAACACGCTGGTTATATAGCTACGTTACTTGTCTTAATAGGGTTTTTAATAATTGTACTTTTTTTATTTATATCTCCTTTCAATGATTGGTCATTTGAAAATAATGCAACACTTTTTAGTCAATATGGTGATTTTATAGGTGGTTTTATAGGTCCTGTTTTTTCTTTAGCAGCATTTTTTCTGATTTATAAAACACTGATAACACAACAGGTTGCTTTAGAACAACAGGATTCTGTTTCCAGACAAGATCGATTTGAAATAACTTTTTTTAATCTTTTAAAAACACAAAGGGATATAGCAAATGATATAAAAGCATACTTTTTTTCTTATAATACTGCATCAAAAACGAAGACATATACAGCAACTGGTCGTGATTTTTTTATTTATTCTAAAGGTGAATTAAATAATTTGTGGGATTCATTGGAAAGCAAAACATATTTGGGTTTTTACGATGTGGATGAAGCAAGATCAGATCATAATTTAATAGACCAATATTACAATGATCCTGATAGAAATGACTCTCAAGATGATGATTCTTATAAAGAAGAAGAAGAAGCAAAATTAAACAACAAACATAATTTACAACGTATTAATAAAGCTTATGCTATAGATAAAGCAAAATGGGAAGATGCAAAAAAAATGAAAATTCAAGAAAAGATGTCCTTAGTATATGGTTTATATTTCCAAAATTTTCATTATATGGCTGGTCATTATTTCAGGCATTTATATCATATACTGGATTTTGCTGATAAATCTTTATTAAAACAACTATCATTTACAAAAGATCCAATAATTGAACAAGAAATAAAAGAAAATTTTAAAAAATACATTTCATTTATACAGGCACAAATGTCTTCTTATGAACTTATGTTATTATTTTATAATTCATTATCTTTTCCGAAGATGTTAAAATTAATAAAAAAGCATAACTTTTTAGAAAATCTAGCAGTTGAAGATTTAATAAATGAATCGCATGATTGCATTAAAGGTATAAATTTAAAAAGCCGGGTAGATTTAATATAATTCAATATTCTTTAATACAACTTCTGAAATCATAACAATCAATTATACAAACAAATAAGAATAATAATTTATGAATCTAATTAAAAAAGAAGATTACGAAGCTTTTATAAATAACCTCAATACAATTAAATCAGATAATTTCTTAAAATCAGAGAAAGGGTTGGCATATTTCAGATTTATGTATTTAATATTTAAATTTCTTAAATTACACTTTGAATATTTAAAACATAAAGACGAGATTGCATTCACAAGTGATTTTTTTG
>CAIZXK010000582.1 GCA_903936865.1 uncultured Bacteroidales bacterium
CTTCCGAGTAGCTCTTCACGTTGTCCACGAAGCCCTCTTCCTTGAGAATTTCGGCCACCTTCAGCGTCAATTTTGAGGCCGAAACCGAAATCTTCTCATGATGGGCCCTCGCCGCATTGCGAATCACTGTCAAAAAATCACCGACAAAATCCGTTCTTGCCATTGAAAATAAACTCCTTTAGCAAAATCTTTAATATCAATTCTATCATTCTTAATGTCAGCAAACATTTTTTCTAATAAAATCTTACCTTCAATATTTTGTATTGTTACAATTGAATTTATATCTGTAATACCTTCAATTTTAATATAATCTGTTGAAGGATTTGGAAAAATTCTAAAATCCTGATTTTTTTCATTTTCAATTGAAACATTATCAATAATATTTATTATTAATGTATCAGAATTTACACAAGCATTGGTATCTGTAACTCTCAGCCAGATTTGATGAGTTCCAGCACCAAGAAATGCTGCATTTATCAAAACAGAAGAATCTATACTGTTATTATTCCAAAGATAAGCCGAAAATGTATGATTTGCTGCAATTGAAACAGATTGATTTATAAAAACTGAAGTGTCGTTTCCAATATTAACAGTTGGCAATTCATTTATATTTATTAATAATGAAGGGGATGAAACTCCATAACCCCAGTTATTTTTTGCTTTAACAGATAAACTTACAGTGCCTGTAAAACTCTGATTCCAAAAAAGCTGTGCAATGGTATCATTATTAATTATTGTAGCTGCATTAGCAGGGAAAACAGACCATTCATAATCTGTTGCATAATTAATCAAAGGAATTTGATATACAGTAAAAATTTCACCTTTGCAAACAGAAGTATTTCCTGAAGGAAGTGCGGAAGTCTCAGGCAATAATTTCATAGTCAATCCTTTTATACAAAAATTTGCAGTAGTATCAAAGTTGTATAAATCAGTCCAGTTTCCATTTAAATCTAAATAATAGCTTTGCCCCTGAGATGCAGTGGAATTTACAATGGTTCTTGCTGAACTCCCTAACAATACGGGTACAGAAGAAGTTCTGTCATAAGGTTGTCCTCCATCAGCTAGCAACAATGAAATATAAAAATCATCAGAAGGAAATAACGTAACGATGGAATCAAGATTAATGGTGTGAAAACCAGTGTGATTGATAAAACCTGATTTTGCTGATAAAACATTCTGTAAACTTCCATTATTAAAGTTATTGTAAATAACTATGGAATAATCAATACTATCAACAGCAGTATAAAAACTTACTGCTTTTAATTCCTCAAAATCGGCAGCCTGAAACTTATTGAAAGCCTGAGTGCATTTTATAAGTTCATCGCGCCAACCATGATAATCATGATAATAAACCCTGTCATATAGCATTGGTTCAACATCCTGAAAAGAAATGGCTCCCATCTGAGGATGCTGACCGCAATGCTTATCATAATAAGAAATCCAGAAATAGCCATTATTACCCCATCCGCTACCCCAGCTATTTTTACAAAGCCAGGCACCTGATTCATTAGCTGGAGTTTGAATATGATCGTCCCAACCAATAATTGCAACTGCATGATTGGGTTCATTAAAATCATATTGCGGCTGAAAATGAATATTTCCTGCAGACCAATAGCTGCCGACACACATACAAGTACCAACAATACCTTGAGTCATTATTTTCATTTTTATCGTATTAATTTGCTCTAATTGATGTCCTGTAATAAACCATTCGATGTTACGGACGTAATAATAATGAAAAGAAGTATCGAAACGCAAAGGAGCAGATGCAAAAGTTGAAGCATCAATATCTCTTACAGCTCCTTCTCCTCTTGACAGATAAGCAGCAGTAACACGGTAATCACCTCCATTATGAACAGTAAGACCATTACCTGTAGATGGATTTAAATCATCATTATTATGCTGATTGAAACCATTCCACCAATCAAGATGATATTCGGAAAGATTAGGTTCTCCTTGTTCTCCTGCTTGTTGCCAAGCTCCTGTAATCAATAAATTACCTTCTATTGCAGCCATAGCTCCATGAGTCCAGCATGTTCCGCCTTGTTGAGCCTTTACGGAAGTAACATAACTGTTTCCATTGTAATTTCTTAAATCAAAAGAAGAAGGCAATTGAGAAAATATAAATAATGGAATTTGAAATAAAAATATCAGAAGGTATTTTTTATTCATTGTAGATTAAAGCGTTATATAAAAACAATTTAAAAAATCAGGAAGCAAAAATTACTAAAAAATATTGCTAACAGATTTAATTGATTGTAATTATTGTTTAATAAATTTCAATGAATAATTTTTTTCAGATGTAGTAATTTTTACAAAATAAACTCCTTTTGCAAAACTTCCAGTTTCAATAATATTATCAGAAACATCTGACAATAATACATTTTTGATTATTTTGCCTTGAATATTTAACATTTGAATATGGGCATTTTTATCTTCAATATTTTTTAATTGAATAAAATCTATTGCAGGATTTGGATAGAGTTCTATTTCATCCATTTTATTAATTTCGTTTATTCCGGTATTATTTTTTTCAATAATAAAATAAATAGAATTGGTAAGAGCAATATCGTTCCATTCGCCACCAATACCTAACATGGTAGTTCCCATAGGCCATCCTGCCAATGCAAAAGCTGCTGCATCTTGTTGACTACCATAATCATCAGGTTCATTTATAGTTCCGGTGGATTTTCCTCCCCAGTTTACAAATGCATTGCCAACAGCACTTCCGCCACCTGCACCAGCAACACCTTGTCCGTTCCAGAAAGAAGTACCAGTATTTGCATTAGTTCCGTCCCATTTCCAGCTACCTTCGGTAAATTTATCGGTTGCACCAATCCAGATATAGGCAGTACCACCTCCATCCATCACCTGAGTGTAAGTTGATGATATTCCGGCAGCCTGTATCTTGCTAAAAACAAGGGTTTGCTCAGCCTGATCGTTGATTTCTACCAGATAACCACCTCTTTCAACTGCACAAGCTGCTGAATTGGTCCAGTTTTTCATTTCCTTTACAATTTCATAGGTATGACCACCATACGTAAAAGTGTAAATATTAGCTGTTTGAGCACATTGTGCTGATAATTTTATAAATGGCAATAATACTAATGCCGCGATAAAGAATAGATTTTTTTTCATTTGTTTGTTTTTTTGTAAATAAATAAAAATTAAATTTTCTATATTGACAATAATAAAAATAAAAATGTCGCCTGATTGACAAAAATTTATTCATTATTTCTTGGATAAGCTATTTAGCTATAATGAATTTTCCGTTTTTTGAGAAGAGCTTGATACTTACTCTATAATAATACAGTCCAGATTTTAAAAGATGGTTTTGTTTAGTTTTATATTCGTATTATTATTTGCTTGAGTAGTTCCAAATCCAACTTCAATTATTTGTCCTATATGATTTAATAATTCCCATTTAATATTTTCAGTTTTTTTTTGTTTTTATAGTAGAATAGGGTATATTATTAGTTAAATAATCAAAAAAAGTTATCTAATGTAATTTTAAATATTTTACTATTAATATCTTGAATACTGTAAAATAAAGGTTATAAAATAAACATATTGAGTTAAAAAGAAAAAACC
>CAIZXK010000583.1 GCA_903936865.1 uncultured Bacteroidales bacterium
TAATAGCGATAATGACTGGAAATTAAATATTTTTTTTAAATCACGTTTAAATTGTATTAATTTTGAAAACCAATTATTAATGGATTGTCTTTATATTTTAAAAGACATTGACAAAAAAATAGATGAGGATGAATATCTTATTTTAAAACGTAAATATTTAAAAATTAACAATTAACGATATGAAAAGAATTATATTTTTTATTTTAATGTTCAGTATAACAAATTTTGGTTTCTCCCAGATTTTAACTTCGGTTTCTCCGTCTTCTGCAATACAAGGACAGATGCTAAATGTAACAATTTCTGGTTCAGGTACTAACTTTAATCAAGCTACAAATACTACTATCTGGTTTGAACAAGGATCTTCAACAACTATATTTCCAACAAGTTTTCAGGCTGTTAATAGTTCTTCTTTAGTTGCAACTTTGCAAATAAATTCACAACAGCAAACAGGATTATATAATTTGCATGTTTACAATGAAATCAATAATTTTTTAACGTTACAAAATTGTTTTACTGTTATTTCTAATCCAAATCAACCACATTTGGTAAGTGTAAATCCAAATGTTGCAAGTCAAGGTGATGTTTTAAGTGTAACAATTAGTGGACAAAATACTCATTTTGATCAAGGTACAGGAACAATAACCTGGTTTCAGCAAGGTAGTTCAACAATAATTTATCCTGTTAATCAAAATTCTACTTCTGCTACAACGTTAGTAGCAAATTATTCAATTCCCAATAATGCAATACCTGGTTTTTATAATACATATACTTTAAATAATACAGATGGTTCACTTGTTTTAAATTCAAGTTTTTACCTGAACCCCATCGTATCATATTTTATTCAGGCAAATACAAATCCAATAGCAGGAGGCTATATTACAGGTTCAGGTTATTATAATAATAATCAGAGTTGTACACTTGTTGCTAACAGTTATACTGGTTATTACTTTGTAAATTGGACAGAAAATGGAAATATTGTAAGCACCAATAGTCAATATACCTTTATAGTTAATTCTAATAGAAATTTAATTGCAAATTTTAGCCCAATTAATCAATTCTATATTACAACTTTAGCTATGCCTCAATTTTCTGGAATTACAGTTGGAAGTGGAGCATACAGTTTAAATCAATTTATAGCAGTTCAGGCTATTCCAAACAATGGATGGTATTTTGTAAATTGGACTGAAAATGGTATTATTGTTTCTCCTGATTCAGTTTATTCATTTAATGTTACAACAAACAGAACCTTAGTTGCAAATTTTAATTTAATAATTTCAATCCCAGAAATAGTAAATGAAAATGGAGTAGAAATTTATCCAAATCCAGCTTCTGATTATTTTTATTTGAAAATTAAAAATTCTATTAATACAGAATACAATATTCAGATTTTTGATGTTTTAGGTAGAATTGTTTATAATCAATACGAAAATTTGATTAGTCCATTAAAAATTAATGTTGAAAATTTACAGAATGGAATTTATTATATTGATATTAAACAAAAAAATAAAAGAA
>CAIZXK010000584.1 GCA_903936865.1 uncultured Bacteroidales bacterium
GGGTTAATTGATTTTGATTAAAAATCTTACTGTAATCATTTGTTCCAACACTTCCATCCGGATTTGTATAAGTTTCAGTTAAATTACCTGTACCATCTGTTTTTGTTGCAACTTTTTCATTTTGAACAATTGAATAAGCCAACGAAACCCTGATGTTATCATCAAAATAATAGTGCCATGCAAAAGTAAAAGTGGTATATGCTAAGTCGTATTTACTGCTGGTTAATTTTCCTATCTTAGTTGCAGCATTTCCATTGTATTTTAACACTTTTACATCATTTCCAGTAACATCTGTATTAGGATCATAATAATCGTAGCGGAAAGCAAACTGATTCTTTAAGCCAATATTTTTTATAAAATAAAGGTAATAACCTGCAAAATTATTCTGGAAGTTAGGTAACAAACTGCCATTTGCAAATTTTGAACCACCTAACATAGCGTTTTTACCAGTAATATATTCTCCTTTTAAAGACATTCCACCTAATACGTCGGCAAATAATTGAAATTCGGCACCAAACCAATTTCTTTGAACTGCATCGCCAATTTTAGATGAATCGATTGTAGTATAATCTCCTCTTAAAGTTGCATTTGTATTTGATTTTAATGAACCGAAATAAGCATGGGCACCTAAATCGAGACCGCCGAAACTTCCTAATTTGAAAGAATAAGTTGCTCTTGCCATAATATCCTTAAAATTATCAAAATCTTTGTTTTCTATAACGTTACTAGCTGTTTTGCCGGTAGTATCAGAAAACTGATTAAATCCACCATCATTACCATTAAATAAGGCTAACTGCACTTTTAAAGGAATACTTTCAGGATTGGCTTCCAGTTTAAAACCGATGGCACGCTCACCAGGATAAATTGTTCTGATAATTGTAGAGCGCTCAGGAAGTTCGCGTTGGCTTGATGAATATTCAACTTCGTAATTCAACCGATTAAATTTACCCATAGTTAAACTAAATGTTTTCTTAAAGAAACCACTCTTAATAAAATGATCGTTTAATACCACGTATGCATCTTTCAATGTAACTCCACTTGGTGAAAAATCAGGTTGAACTACAAATTTAATTCCATCAGCTGCTTCATAAGTAGCTTTTAATCTAACTCTTCTTAATGAGAAGTAGTTATTTGGCTGAACGGCCCTGTTTTCAAATCTATCAAACTGAGCCTGGATATATCCAGAAAACTTGATCTTCGTAAGTTTCGACAAATCACTTTCTGAAGTCATCAATCGTTCATCAATTCCATTTATACGATCTTTCATTTCTGTAATCTGTTCTCTTAAAGTGTCTTCAACACTTTGTGCTTTTGCATTTATTGCAAAGCAACTTAAAACTAAAATTATTAAATAAACTTTTTTCATTTTTCTTATTTTATTTGTTTGACTTGTTTTTGTTTTTTTGATGCAGCAAAATTATCGTAACTTGATGTATTGTGTGTTAAGTTAATATTAAGTTATCATAAAATAATCATTACGAAATACTGTAAATCATTGACTATCTTTTTTGTATCTTTAAAACAATAAAAGTATTTATTATAAAAATGAAATTAA
>CAIZXK010000585.1 GCA_903936865.1 uncultured Bacteroidales bacterium
AGGTTTATTCCTATACATATTACATGATATTTATTCTTTAATTGTTAATTAATTAACAGATAATAATAAACAAAAAATAAATATTTTTTTTATATGTCTATCTTATTGTATATCCGAATTATATGGTTATTTGTATCAAAGTATTAAAATTTTTTAACAAAATAAATTAAAAAATATTTGGTTCTGTTTAATGTTTGTATTATTTTTGTTAAACAATTTATGAACAAATAAAATTTTATAACATGACAGCAATAGAATTTAATCATAGTTTACTTGGCTTAAAAGACAGCCTTGAATATTTTGCCTATTCTTTAACAATGAATCGCGAAGACGCAAAAGATCTTGTTCAAGATACTTATGTTAAGGCAATTACATATAGAGACAAATTTGAAACAAATACAAATTTAAAAGCTTGGACTTATACGATAATGAAAAATACATTTATAAATAATTATCGTCGTAATGTTAAAGCTAATACAATCATTGACAATACTGACGACTTATATTATATGAACATTCCGCGTAAATCAACTATGGGTTCACCGGAATCAGAAATATTTACAAAGGAATTACAAACAGGAATTAATAAATTGGAAGATGATCATCGCATACCTTTTGAAATGCATAATGCAGGTTACAAATATAAGGAAATAGCTGAAAATCTAGAACTTTCAATAGGAACAGTTAAAAGCAGAATTTTCTTTAGTCGTAAGAAACTTATGGAAAATTTGAAAGAATTTAAAAATTAATTTTTTTTTGTGTTAAATTGAATTGGTTAATGTATAAAGGTGTAGCAGAAATGTTGCACCTTTATTTTTTTCGATAAAAAGTTGTAACTTTGTAAAAAAAATAATTTTGGACGGAGTTGTTGTTAAATCTACAGGAAGTTGGTATAGTGTGTTACATTCGGAAAATATAATTACTGATTGTAGGATAAAAGGAAATTTCAGAATGAAAGGGATGAAAACCACAAATCCCTGTGCCGTTGGCGATAATATTGTGTTTGAGATGATGCCAAATGAAAATACCGGAGTTATTTCTGAAATAAAGGAAAGATATAATTGCATAATTCGAAAAAGTACAAATCTTTCTAAACAAAAACAGGTTTTAGCTTCTAACATTGATAAAGCCTTTTTAATCGTAACCATCGCTTCTCCAAGGACATCAACTGGTTTTATTGATAGATTTTTAGTAACAGCAGAAGCTTATCATATACCTACAGTTCTGATATTTAACAAAATAGATTTATATACAGACGAAATGTATGAATTTCATAAAACAATGAAATCCATATATGAAAATGCAGGATATGAGTGTGTTGAGGTTTCTGCTTTAAGAGGAGATAATATTGAATATGTTCGGAATTTGTTACAGGGTAAGATAAATTTATTTTCTGGTCATTCAGGTGTTGGTAAATCAGCTTTAATCAACAGAATAGCACCTGAGTTAAATTTAAAAACCGGGATTATTTCCGAATATCATCAAAAAGGGAAGCATACTACAACTTTTGCAGAAATGTTAGCTCTTCCTTTTGGTGGCTTTATTATAGATACACCAGGGATTAAAGAATTTGGAATGGTAAATTTCACTAAAGAGGAAGTAACATATTTTTTCCCGGAAATGAAGTTATTGGCTAATAAATGTCAGTTTGATAATTGTACACATGAGCATGAACCAAAATGTGCCATTAAAAAAGCAGTTGAAAATGGGTCAATAAGCGAAACTCGTTATAATAACTATTTAAATATAATTAATGGACGAGAAATGGATGTTGAAGACTGGGAATTAAAATAGAATAGGGGATTTCTAAAATATCTCTTTATTCATTGATCTTCAATTTTATAAATTATTATTTAGAGTAGTAAACTGCGATTTTAAAATCTTTTTAGCATCAAAAAAATTAATTTTTAGAACCACTTTAAAGAGTTTCTAATGATTTTAATAAAAAACTAAAATCGTTTTACATACGAATGGCAATAAGGTTTACTTCCTTTATTCTCATAATATTGCTGATGATAATCCTCTGCTTTCCAGAATTTTGTGGCATATGAAAGTTTTGTTGCAACATTAAATCCTTTTTGTATTAAAATTTCAATTAGTTTTTCAGCTACTTCTTTTTGTTGAAGATTTGTATAGAAAATTTCAGAACGATATTGATTACCAATATCTGGCCCCTGACGATTAAGTTGAGTTGGATCATGGGTTTCGAAAAATAGTTTTGCTAACTTTTCAAAATTAGTTTTGGAAGGATCAAAAATCACCCGCATTGCTTCAGCATGTCCGGTATTGTTATTACAGACTTCCTTATATGTTGGATTTTGTGAATGTCCACCTATATAACCAACTTCAGTTGTGAGCACTCCTACTTCTTTTTGAAAAAAGTATTCAACACCCCAAAAACAACCTCCGGCAAAAATTGCTGTATCGGTTTTTACCTCAAAATTACTTCCTGCAGGGACAAATTCTAATGATATTGAATTCACACAATGTCTGGTATTTTTTTGTGTAAATCTTTCTCCTTTAAATACATGTCCTAAGTGAGCTCCACAATTATTGCAAATAATTTCAATGCGATGACCGTCAGAATCAGGAATTTGTTTTACAGCTCCATCTATTTCATCGTCAAAACTTGGCCATCCGCAGTCAGATTCAAATTTATCAGATGAGTTATATAATGCTGAACCACAACGTTTACATAAATAAATTCCTTTTTCAAAATGTTTAAAATATTTACCTGTAAAAGGTCTTTCCGTACCTTTGTAAATAATAACGTTTTCTTCTTCTTTAGTTAGTTTGTTGTAATTCATATAATTTCCATTTTTTTGTGAGCACCCTGTTAAAGTTATAAAGAATAATATAAATACTAAATTAAAAAATTTCATTGACAATGGATATTTAATATATTATGAACCAATAAACTACATTTTTGTTTATTGAAATTTTTTTATCCTAAAAAAAATTGTATCAAAATATTAATAAGTCTCCTATTATCAACAATATCTCTTATTAATTTATCTAAATTCAATATTTAAAAGACTTCAATCATAAAGATTATGAAAATGGTTTTATTTATTTCTTTTTTATTTAAGGAATTTACAATTTGCTAATTTTGCAAAATTATTGTTTGTTATATGCAAAAGAAAACTTTAGTAATTGGAGCAAGTCCAATGCAATCAAGATACTCAAATCGAGCTGTTAAAATTTTAAATCGCAGAGGATTTGATGTTATTCCTTTAGGTATAAGAAACGGTAAGATTGATGGGATAGAAATTGTTATTGGTTTTCCTGAATTAACAGAAATTCATACAGTTACAATGTATATTGGGCATCAGAAACAAATAGAATATTACGATTATATTCTTTCATTGAAGCCAAAAAGGTTAATCTTTAATCCTGGCTCAGAAAATGATGAATTAGAAGAACTTCTGAATAGAAATAGTGTTGAAATAGTACATCATTGTACACTTGTTATGTTATTAAATGGTGATTACTAAAAAAAAAATAAGAATATTTTGTTTTTATACATATATTTTTTTAATTTTGCACTCCCAAATTCTTTACCAAAATAGGGGAATCTAATTAAATTCAGAATATTAGTAAAAGGATTTAATTGGAATATAAAATAGTAATAAACAGATTATCAATAATAAAAACAATTAAGATGAAAAAAGATATTCATCCAAAAGATTACAGATTCGTTGTATTTAAAGACATTTCCAACGATTATATGTTTTTAACTAAATCAACAGTTAAAACGAATGAAAATGTGGTTTACACTGACGGGAAAGAATATCCGCTTGTTAAATTAGAAATATCAAACACATCACATCCATTTTTTACTGGTAAGATTAAATTGATTGATACCGCTGGTCGTGTTGATAAATTTAAAAACAGATATCAAAAACATTTTGAAAACAGAAGTAAATAATTTTTGTTATCTTATTAAAAGATATTTGAAGCTCTTTTTATAAAGGGCTTTTTTTATATACAAAAATTTATTAATTTTGATAAGTTATAAAGATTTATCAACTTAATACCTAAGGATATGAATTACATACTATTCGACGATGCCTCACGCAGTAATTTACTGCCTTTGGTATTCATTAGACCAGTGGCTGATTTAAGAATCGGCATTTTTACCATTAGAGAGAAATGGGAATTTTTATTAAAAACAAAAACATCAACACTTACAGAGGAATATTTAAGTGAAAAGTTTCCATTAATTTTAAAAAATGATAATTTTCTAATTAATGGTTCTATAATTCCCACAAAAGAGTTGATTGAAGAAATTCATAAATTAGAACCTAATCAAGCACTTATTAATGCTGATTATGTTATTGCATATAATATTAACGAAAAAGATTTTAATAGTTTGGGAGAAGATAATATTTCAACTTACGAAGAAATAGAATCAAAAGTTCAACATACTAAATTAAATAATACCTGGGAAATTTTTTCATTAAATGCTCAGGAAATTGGTTCAGACTTTCAGTTAATTACGGAAGGTAGAAAATCGGCCAACATTTCGGATTCCAACAGACTTTTAAACAAGGAAAATATTTTTGTTGAAGAGGGTGCAAAGATAGAATTTTCAATCATTAATGCAACAGATGGTCCTGTTTATATAGGTAAAGAAAGTGAAATTATGGAAGGTAGCCTGATTAGAGGACCTTTTGCATTGTGTGATCATTCGGTTGTGAAAATGGCTGCAAAAATATATGGGGGAACTACTATTGGTCCATATTCTAAAGTAGGAGGTGAATTAAACAATGTTGTCTTTCTTGGTTTTTCAAACAAAGCACACGATGGATTTGTAGGAAATTCTGTTATAGGAGAATGGTGTAATTTGGGTGCAGATACAAATACTTCTAATTTGAAAAATACATATGAGGAAGTGAAAATCTGGAATTACTCTTTGGAAACATTTGTCAATACAGGGTTACAGTTTTGTGGATTAATCATGGGAGATCATACCAAATGTGGGATCAACACTATGTTTAATACAGGAACTGTTGTTGGTGTAAATGCTAATATTTTTGGTGCTGGTTTTCAAAGAAATTTTATACCTTCATTTTCATGGGGAGGTGTTAGTGGATTTGCAACCTACGATTTAAAAAAGGCTAAATTAGTTGCACAACGTATGTATGACCGTCGAAATTTAACTTTTGGAGAAAATGATCAAAATATTTTAAAACACGTTTTTAATCTTACTTACAAAAACAGAATGTTGTAATAATTTAAAAACCAAAATTAGAAAATAATATTTATGTTAAATACCGATCTGATAAAATTTGCAGATTTGATAGATGATGATGCAGAATTTATTCCTTTATTATCTGTTGAAGATGAAGAGATAATGAATGCAGAAGAACTGCCTGAAAGCCTTGCAATACTTCCTTTAAGAAATACTGTTTTGTTTCCTGGTGTGGTTATTCCAATTACAGTTGGGCGTGATAAATCTATAAAACTAATTAAAGAAGCTTATAAAGGTAATAAATTAATTGGTGTTGTTGCCCAAAAAGATAAAGAGCAGGAAGATCCGTTATTTGAAGATTTATATAAAATAGGAACTGTTGCTTTTATATTAAAAACATTACAGATGCCTGATGGTAGTACAACTATTATTATTCAAGGCAAGAAAAGATTTGAATTAAATACTTTGCTTCAATCTGATCCTTATTTTGTATCAAGTGTCAAGCAATTTGGCGATAATGTAAAATTGAAAAAGGATGAAAAATTTAATGCTTTAATTTCATCTTTAAAAGACATATCAATTCAAATTATAAAACTTTCACCTAATATTCCTTCAGATGCTGCCTTTGCTATTCAAAATATTGAAAGTCCGCATTTCTTGGTTAATTTTATTTCCTCAAATCTTAATACTGATATTATTGAAAAACAAAAATTACTTGAAGTTTCTGATTTAACAGAGAGAGCAAATCTTGCACTTTCAATTCTGACAAAAGATTTGCAAATGTTAGAACTTAAAAATCAGATACAGAATAAAGTAAAGGTTGATATTGATAAACAGCAACGAGATTATTTTCTTAATCAACAACTAAAAACCATACAGGAAGAATTGGGAGGTAATCCTGGAGAACAGGAAATAAATGAAATAAAGACTAAAGCTGAGCAAAAAAAATGGTCAAAGGAAGTGGGCCAAACTTTTGAAAAAGAATTAAAAAAGCTCCAACGGATTAATCCTGCATCACCCGATTATTCAATTCAAATGAATTATTTGAATGTGATGACTGATTTACCATGGAATGAATACACTGTTGATAATTTTGATCTTACAAGGGCTCAGGAAATTTTAGATGAAGACCACTTTGGATTAGAGAAAGTAAAAGAACGAATTATTGAACATCTGGCAGTCCTGAAATTGAAAGGAGATATGAAATCACCGATTTTATGTTTGGTTGGACCTCCAGGAGTTGGTAAAACTTCTTTAGGTAAATCAATTGCCAGAGCATTGGAACGCAAATATATACGTATGTCTTTGGGTGGTTTGAGAGATGAAGCAGAAATCAGAGGACATCGAAAAACTTATATTGGTGCAATGCCAGGACGTATAATTCAGCAAATTAAAAAAGTAAAATCATCAAATCCGGTTTTTGTATTAGATGAAATTGACAAAATTTTGGGAATGAATATAAATGGGGATCCTTCCGCAGCTCTGCTTGAAGTTTTGGATCCTGAACAAAATTTTGCCTTTTACGATAATTTTCTGGAAGAAACTTTCGATTTGTCAAAAGTAATGTTTATTGCTACTGCAAATACGTTAAATACAATTCATCCTGCCCTGCGAGACAGAATGGAAGTTATTGAAGTAAGTGGCTATGTAATGGAAGAAAAACTAGAAATAGCAAAGCGACATCTTTTACCAAAACAGCTTTTGGAACATGGTGTTAAAAAGGCACAATTGAAATTCTCTGATAATGTACTTCAAAAAATTATTGAAGAATATACAAGAGAATCGGGTGTAAGACAATTGGAAAAAAACATAGCAAAAGTTATCAGGAATAAAGCCAGATTTATTGCAAATAAAGAAAAATATGGAAAGACATTAACTCTTGCCGAAGTTGAGAATGTTTTGGGGATTCCAAGTGTACAACATGATACATTGTTGAAAAAAAATACGATAGGTGTTGCCACTGGTTTAGCATGGACAGCAGTTGGAGGTGAGATTTTGTTTGTTGAAACTAGTTTGAGTCAAGGGAAAGGAAATTTAACTCTTACAGGGAATCTGGGTGATGTTATGAAAGAATCTGCAACGATAGCTTTTGAGTTTATTAAATCACATGCTGAAGAACTTGGAATTCAGATCGACGTATTTGAAAAGTGGAATATTCACATTCATGTACCTGAGGGTGCAACTCCAAAAGATGGTCCAAGTGCAGGAATCACCATGCTTACTGCAATTATCTCCTCATTTACAAAGCGAGCTGTAAAAGCTAATTTTGCAATGACTGGTGAAATTACACTAAGAGGAAAAGTATTGCCTGTTGGAGGAATCAGGGAAAAAATTCTTGCTGCAAAACGTTCCAAAATAACAGACATTATTCTTTGTAAGGAGAATAGGAAAAATATTGAGGAAATTAAGCAGAATTATTTAACCGGCCTCACTTTTCATTATGTGGAAAATATGACAGAAGTGATTGATATTGCTCTTGTTAGCAAATAAATTATTTGTATCTGATTGCCTTAATTGGTGTTATTTTTGAGATGATATATGAAGGAACCATCAATGCAATTATGCATAATATGATGGTTCCTGTATTTATAAGAAGTATGTGCCATAAATTTAAGTTAACTGGTATTGTTTTAAGATAATAGGACGTTTCATCCAATTTAAAAATTCCAAATTTTATTTGAATAATACCTATCAATAAAGCAATTGAATTTCCGATTATCATTCCTTTCGAAATGATATATAAAGCATTGTATATAAAAATCTTACGTATGCTTGAGTTGATTAATCCCATCGCTTTTAATAGTCCGATTAAATTCGTTTTATCAAGAATTAATATTAATAGAATAGAAATCATTGTAACAGATGAAATCATGGAAATTATTATGATTATTACAATTACATTCATATCGGTAAGACTTAACCAATCAAAAATTTCAGGATGAATTTCTTTTATAGTGTTTGTATTAAGATTGTATCCCGTAACATTATATACTTCTTTTGCAATTTCATCCAACTTATCAAAATCATTTATTAAAACTTCATACCCCTCAACTGATTGTTTATTCCATTTGTTAAGTTTCTGAATATGAGAAATATCTGAAAAAATTATTTTCTTATCAAATTCTTCTAAACCAGTTTCATAAATGCCAGCTATAAAAAATGCTCTTCCTCTTAAATTTTCATCTTCAATAAAATAAGTTTTAAGTTTGTCATTCAATTTTAAATTTAATTTATCACTTAGGAATTTTGAAATAATAACTTTATCGCTTTTTTGTTCCGCATTGATTTGTAATATATTACCTTCAATTAAATTAGTTTTAATAAAGTCCCAATCATAATCTTTATCAACACCTTTTAATATAAAACCCTGAATCTGATTGTCAGTTTTAATCATACCAGCTTTATTTGCAAAAACCTGTATGTTTTTAACTCCTTTTATTTGTCTGATTTTATTTTCAAGTAAAAGATTTTTCTCAATGGGTAAAGATTCAATTGATTTGTTTAAATCGAAATTTCCTATTTGAATATGACCACCAAATCCGATAACCTTTTCGCTGATTTTTTGCTTAAATCCAGTTACAACAGCAACTGATAATATCATAACGGAAATTCCCAACGCAATGCCTGCAATGGAAACTTTTATAATGGATTCAGAAAAATTTTTCTTATTTTTGTTTAAAAATCTTTTGGCTATGAAGTATTCTAAATTCAACTGTGTAAATATTAATAATTCTACAAAAATACAATTATTTTTTTAACCTGATGAATCAGATTTTTCAGCAATTAGAATAATAAATAATGTTTTGTTTAATGTATTATTATTGAAAAAATGAGAATTCTAAAAGAAGTAATCGTTATAATTGTTTTAATTTTTTGCTTTATATTTGTTAATGCACAGGAAATTAAAATATTAGGAAGGACAATAACAGGTTCTGATATAAAAACAGGAGCTGATCAAACAGAAAAATATTTAGATTTATTAAAAAACAAATCTATAGCTATTGTTGCAAATCAGACTTCGATTATTAATAAAACTCATATTGTTGATAGTTTGCTGAACCTAAAAGTAACTATTAAAAAGGTTTTTTGTCCCGAACATGGTTTTAGAGGAGATATCGAAGCTGGTGAAATCGTAGAAAATGTAATAGATTCAAAAAGCGGATTACCAATAATTTCACTTTATGGCAAAAATTACAAACCAAAACCAGATGATTTAAAGGGAATTGATTTGATTATTTTTGATATTCAGGATGTTGGTGCTAGATTTTATACTTATATTTCAACTTTGCATTATGTGATGGAAGCTGCTGCAGAAAATAATATTGATTTAATTGTTCTTGACAGACCCAATCCAAATGGATATTATGTAGATGGACCGGTTTTAAATAAAAAATTTACTTCATTTGTAGGTTTACATCCGGTTCCTATTGTTTATGGTATGACTATTGGAGAATATGCCTTGATGATTAATGGTGAAAAGTGGCTTGCAAAAAAACAAAAATGCAAATTAAAAGTAATAGATATTTTTAATTACAATCATACAAATTATTATATTCTTCCAGTAAAACCTTCGCCAAATTTGTGTAACATGAATGCAGTATATCTTTATCCTTCATTGTGTTTGTTTGAAGGAACGGTTGTAAGTGTTGGAAGGGGAACTCAAAAACCATTTCAATTACTTGGTCATCCATTGCTTGATAGCACTGATGTATCATTTACACCACTTTCGATAAAAGGAATGAGTGAGAATCCACCGTTTAAAAATCAGTTGTGTTTTGGTTATGATTTGAGTGAGTTTTCCATAGCAATTTTAAGAGCTGAGAATAAATTAAACTTATTTTGGATTATTGATTTATACAAAAGATTATCTATAAAAACTAAATTTTTCAATAGTTTCTTTGATAAATTAGCGGGTAATGATTTGCTTAGAATGCAACTTATTGCAGGAAAAACTGAAGATGAAATACGAAACAGTTGGCAAACTGATTTGAAAAAATTTAAGGAAATAAGGAAGAAGTATTTATTGTATACTGATTTTGAGTAGTATGAAAGTTCTATAATAAATGGTTATTCTCCATTAATAAAAAAAGTCGCTGATTATTCCAGCGACTTTTTTAATTTCTTACTTAAGATGTTAATCAATCTTTTTAATATAGCATCTTCTTCTGATATGTTGACGCGGATTGTAATCTTTCCAAATGTCAATATTCTTATTGTTTGTTTCCAAAACAGGGTTTTGAATTGTTTTTTCTACACCGTTTTTAATATAATTTCTCATTAATTCGTCAAACATTAAAGCATTCAAACCTTTGTTTTGCCAATCCGGACGTATTGCAATCAGATTCATATCAACTGTTTTGACATTACTCATCGCTTTAAGTAAGTGATACCAACCAAATGGGAGTAATTTTCCATTAGCTTTTTTTGTTGCTATTGATATAGATGGTATTGTGATTCCTAAACCCAGCATTTCATTAGTTTCGTCATTCATTACAAACGAAACATAATCTGGTTTTATATATGAAATATATTGCTTGGTAAAAAGTTGAATTTGTTTTTCAGAAAGAGGTGCAAAACCATATAACGGCATAAAGCTTTGATTTAGAACATTAAATATTTGGTTTGCATTAGCTTTTAAATTTTTTGTAGATTTATCCTTTAATGTATGCACTTTATATCTTTTGGCAACCATTTCGGCAATTTTGCGTAGTTTTTCAGGTTCTTCTTTTGGTACCTGATATTCAAACTGTAGCCAATCAGTATCTTTTTCAAAATCAAGTTTTTCGAGAAGAACTGGATAATAGTCATGATTATAGTTAGTTGCATAAGTCCCCAGTTCGTTAAAGCCAAAAACCAGCATCCCTTCCCTGTCCATATCAGTAAAACCTAATGGTCCATGAATTTCTTCACAACCTTTTTCTTTTCCCCATTTTTCAACAGTTTCAAGTAAAGCATTCGCAACATTTTGATCATTTATAAAATCAATCCAACCAAATCTGATTCTGTTTTCCTTCCAGCATTCATTAGCTCGATGATTAATTATACCTGCTATTCTACCAACTTCTTCACCATCCTTAAGTGCAATCCAGTATCGAGCTTCACAAAATTCAAATGCTGGATTTTTATCTTTTGCAAGATTATTCATCTCATCCATATCCAGCGAAGGTACCCAAAATGGATTGTTTTTATAAAGTTTATATGGAAAACGGATAAATTTTTTAAAATCTGATTTACTGATTATTTCTTTAATTTCAATAGACATATTGATATTGATTATTGTTAATGTAAAATCTTAATTGTAAGTTATTAAGCTTAATTTATTTGCAAAAATTATAAATTATTATTTAATAATTTCCGCTTGTTCGTCGGTTTTTGATTTTATAGTTTTTAGCAATTGGAATTGTATTTCCTTTTGTTCTTTTTCGATGATATGAGCTTTTACTATAATATGATGAACTTCCTTTATGTTTACGGTTTATGTATTTCCCGCTACGTGGAGTTGCACACGAAGATATCATTATTGAAAATATAATTAATAATGATATTGATAAAAATAACTTGAAATTCTTTAATTTAAGCATAATAATTGCTTTTTAAGTTGTTTAAAACTTTTTGCTAAATTATAAATAAAATAGTTATTTTAAAAAAAAATAGCATTATTTTTTATCTACGTTAAATTTCGTTAAAAAACCCTATCATTTAAAAATAAAATTCGTACTTTGTATAATTATTAATATTAATATTTTTGTTGTTGAAAGATATGAGAAATTTCTATTATAAAACTATACTATTTCTGTTCATTATTCTTACATCTAATGTTTTATCAGCTCAAGATGATGTCTATGAAAAGATTCA
>CAIZXK010000586.1 GCA_903936865.1 uncultured Bacteroidales bacterium
GCGAACTACCGAAAATGCCCATTGGCTTTCAGATGCCATAGTTGGTTCTGCATTGGGTTTTGGAATTGGCAAATACCTCGCAAAGAAACACAAATCTACCAAGTGGTTTTTATTTCCTTCGCAAAGCGGAGGAAGCTTGATGGTTACAGGTATTTACCGACTCTGAACAGAATAATAAGTAATGTTTGATAAATAATAAATATTACCATAAACTGTTGATTACCAGAATTTATTTTGCATGAGGATGTTTAGTCGGAGTGCGACTCCAAGTCGCGCCCCGACTAATATAAAATACAGCAAAATATCATTCAGAGGAGGGTCTTAACGGCAGGAGGGGGGTCTTGGCGTTCATTATGCCATTCTGATCACCAATTGTGGCATCCCAACCGCTTAGGATGGCATCCCAACCGACAGGAATGGCATAATTGGCGTTCCGGATGGCATCCTAACTACCAATTATGGCATCCTAAGCGACACGGATGGGAGTCGGGACGATAAATGTGTGATAATTGGTGGTTGAGGTGGGGTCTCAGAAATAATTTCATCAATATATTGAATTGTACATTCAATTACTCTTCGGATTTCCGAAAACCTATTTTTTTTCGGTTTGCTTGTTCCAACTGCTGATGCTTGGTTTCTTCAAACTGTTTCAGGTATTCAAAAATCAACATAAACTGATCGTCGTTGTTAGCTAATTTTGTGTCAATTTTTTCAATTTTTTTCAAAATTTCCTGATGAGTGCTAAGCATTTCTCGCATTTTAATAAATACTTCCACAATTCTAATACTAACCTGTATTGCTGTTTCGCTATTTAAAACACTGGAAAGCATTATTATTCCATGTTCTGTAAATATTGAAGGTAAGTAAGGTGAATATTTAAGTTTTTTGAGGTGGTCGCAATTTGCGACTACATTCTCTTTTTCTTCCTGAGTTATAACAAACATAAAATGCTCAGGAAAACGTTTAATGTTTCTTTTTACTTGTTCATTTAATCGTTTAGTAGTTACTCCAAACATTTCAGCCAAATCAGAATCAATCATTACTTTTTGCCCTCTGATATATAGTATCTTTGATATTACAATTTCTTCCGATATTTTAATTTGGTCTGTCATGGTTTCTGAATTAAGATGCAAATGTAAAAAAAACAAATGAACTTGAGATGATAATATGGCAAACAACTAATAATAAAATACAAATAGAAATCAGTATAGTTTTAAGGAAACCATTTTAAAATTTCTGAGTTATGTAAACTTTTTTTATTATTTTTGCAATATCTATAAGGGGGGTGCCTGAATATTACGGGCTGAGATCATACCCATTGAACCTGAACCGGGTAGTGCCGGCGGAGGGAGTTAGGGTAAACTTTATTAAAATGAATGCTGGTCCCTTATCATCATTCTGAAGTTTAACTTTATAAAAAACAAAACAATGAACAAAAAGTGGTTTGCAATGCTATTTGCAACAATTCTGCCTATATTGGCATGGAGTCAGTTTTCCATTTCCGGAAGTGTAATGGATGCTAAAACCGGAGAAAAACTTATCGGAGCTCATATTGTGCTCAACAATTCCTTTAAAGCGGTTGTTAGTGATTTCGATGGAAAATTCACAATCACCGGTCTTAAAAAAGGTGAATGCCTTTTAGTTACAACTTTTATGGGGTATATTCCCGATAATCGTAAACTAAAGTTTGATGGCAATCAGAATATTGAAATCAAGCTCGAAAGCAGCCCGATTATGGAAGATGAGGTTATTATCAGATCAACACGTGCCGGAGATAAAACGCCTTCAACGCATCAAAACATCAGTAAAACTGAAATCACAAAAATGAATACCGGAGTTGATATTCCTTATATTATTGAACAAACGCCTTCGGTAGTAGCTACTTCCGATGCTGGAGCCGGAATTGGTTATACCAATATCCGTATCAGGGGCAGCGATCTCACCCGTACCAATGTAATGGTAAACGGTATTCCGCTCAATGATGCCGAATCGCATGGTGTTTGGTTTGTAAACATGCCCGATTTCGCTTCTTCGGTTGATAATCTTCAGATTCAACGTGGAGTAGGTACTTCGGTAAACGGTGCAGGAGCTTTTGGAGCAAGTATTAATTTCCAGACCCAAAACCTCAATCAGAAAGCTTATGCAGAAATAAACAATGCTGCCGGTTCTTTCAATTCATTAAAGCATACTGTAAGTTTTGGAAGTGGCTTGATAGATAATAAATGGGCTGTTGATGGCAGATTATCCAAAATTTCATCTGATGGATATATCGATAGAGCTACATCCGATTTACGTTCTTTTTACCTTTCGGGAGCTTATTACAGCAAAAAAACCATCGTAAAACTAATTACCTTTTCGGGAAAGGAAAAAACCTACCAGGCTTGGAATGGCATTTCTTCCAATGTATTGGATACAAACCGAACTTATAATAATCTGGGCGAATATTACGATGCCAATGGAAATATCAACTATTACAATAATCAAACCGATAATTACCAACAGGATCATTATCAGCTATTGGTTTCTCACGAATTTTCCAAAAGCTGGAGTGCACATGCAGCTTTACATTATACCAAAGGTTATGGATATTATGAAGAATATAAACCTGAACAGAAATTAAGTAAATATGGTTTACCAGACTTTATAACTACAAACGATACTATTATAAAATCAGATTTAATAAGAAGAAAAATATTGAACAATGATTTCTATGGTTATACTTTTGCTGTAAATTATGATAATCATAAAAATATATCGGCAATAATTGGAGGAGCATGGAATAGATATGTTGGAGAACATTACGGAACCATAAGCTGGATGCAATTTGCAGGAAAAACTCCAAACGATTTTGAATGGTATCGAAATGAAGGTTTAAAAAACGATTTCAATATCTATGCCAAGATGAATTATCAGCTAAATTCAAAATGGAGTTTATATGCTGATTTGCAATTAAGAAGCATAAACTATAAAATCAGCGGTATGGATGATGATTTGTCTGTATTGACACAAATGCATGAATATAAATTTTTTAACCCCAAGTTTGGAATCTACTATGAGTTAAATCAGAATAATAATTTTTATGCCTCTTTTGCTGTTGCCAACCGTGAGCCAAGCAGAAGCAATTTTGTTGATTCTGATCCTGCAAAAGTATTTCCTGTTCACGAAAAACTCCAAAACATTGAACTGGGTTACGAATTGCTTAAAAACAAATACTTTATCAAATCCAATATTTTCTTTATGAATTACAAGGATCAACTTGCATTAACCGGCGAAATAAATGATGTTGGTGATCCTGTAATGGTAAATGTTCCAAAAAGCTACCGGTTAGGTATCGAAATTTCTGCTGGTGTACAACTACTTAAATCGTTAAAATGGTCGGCAAATATTGCTTTAAGCAAAAACAAAATCAAGGATTTCACCGAATATGTGGATGATTGGGATACCTGGACACAACGTTCTCAATATCTTGGTACAACAAACTTATCATTTTCACCTGAAATTATAGCAAACAATCAATTTACACTTGATGTTTACAAAGGATTTTCCATTGGCTTGCAAAGTAAATATGTAAGCAAGCAATTTATTGACAATACTTCAAACGACGAAAGAACTTTGGATGCTTATTTAATTAACAATGTACGATTTAACTATATTTTAAAAACTAATTTCATTAAAAACATTGATTTATTTTTTACCATAAACAATATATTAAATACTCAATATGAAACCAATGCGTGGGTATATCGTTATTATTCAGCAAACAAGCATGAAGTAATGGATGGATATTTCCCTCAGGCTGGAAGAAATATAATGGCAGGATTAAATTTGAAATTTTAACTATTTATATTTTATTAGAATAATCAGTTATTGGAAATTAGTTAATTGATGACTAAGAATAGTTGACTTTACAGAAAAACAAGCATTGTCCAAAACAAAAATGGCTGTAATTAATTAAATTACAGCCATTTTCTATGTGCCCGGAACAGGGCTCGAACCTGCACATCCTTGCGAATACTAGTCCCTGAAACTAGCGCGTCTACCAATTCCGCCATCCGGGCATAAAAAATAAATTAACTTAGTAATGTGCCCAGAACAAGACTCGAACTTGCACGACCTTTCGGTCACTACCCCCTCAAAGTAGCGTGTCTGCCAATTTCACCACCTGGGCTAAAGGTTTTGCAAAATTAAGAAAAAAATCAAATTAAAACCACTTTTTTAAATTTAAAAACAAACAACTACAATCCAACTACTTCCAATTTACTTTTCCCATTTGTTAACTTAACAACCCTTATTTGAGTTGCAATTCTTTCTGTCATTTCCTGAACATGCGAAATAACACCAACTTTACGACCCTGATTGTGCAACTGCTCCAGAGCATCCATAGCAACCGACAGTGTTGCTGGGTCTAAAGAGCCAAATCCTTCATCAATAAACAAACTTTCAACTTTCATCCTGTTGGTAGAAAGTGATGCCAATCCCAAAGCCAAAGCTAAAGATACTATAAACGATTCGCCTCCGGATAGAGAATGAACAGATCTTATTTCATTACCCATATCTTTATCTATAACCTGCAATGCTAATGAGTTAGGTATACGTCCCAAGTTATAACGATTACTTAATATTTTCAAATGCGAATTAGCAAATCGCAACAGTATATCCAATGTATATTCCTGAGCTATTTGCCTGAATTTTTTTCCATCCGCTGAACCCAATAATTCATTTAATTTGCTCCAGTTTTCAAAAACTGCTGCTTTTGAATTGATTTTCTCTAATATTTCTCCAATTTGCTCTTTATTTTTTTCATCAATTTTAAGTTGAAAATCGAAATCATTTTTCTCTTTGTTCAAATCATTAAGTTTATTTTTTACATCTTTGTATAAATCAGTAGTATCCTCAATGTTTTTTTCAGAAATTCTTTTACACAAATGCTCATTATATTTTTTCTCACGTTCATCAAAAAGAGCAGTATTCTTTGTAATAGTGTCCTTTATTTCATTCAGAACTTTACGTTCGTCAGCTATCCATTCCATAGTAAAAGATAGCAATTTATAGACAATTTCATGTGTCAATTCACTATTATGCTGATTATTATAAATGGTAATCCAATTTTCAATTTTTATTTTTTGATTATTAATCTGATCTTTTAAACTTTCAATATCTTTATGCAACTGATTCTTTTTAGCATAATTCAAAATCAATTCGTTAGTTATTTCGTTCAGTTTTTCCTGAAACTGCTTTTTAAGTATTTGAGCTTTTTCAATTTCACTAATAAACTCTTGTTCAACTATTTTAATTGACTTCCCTTCGAATAAACGATTTCTATTTAATTGAAAAGTAGAAAGGACTTTTAAATCTTCATCTAATTTTTCTTTTTTCTTAATTACATTAGTTGCAATTTCAAAAACTTGAACCTTATTTAGATTAACCTCTGATTCACATATATTTATATTTGTCTTACAATTCTCTATCTGTTTTATATTAGAAAACCAATCTTCTGTCCATTTTTTTAATTTATTTTCAAATTCAGATGAATCTTTATGCCACTCATTGAGCCAATTAGAATTAGTAAAATAATTATCCAGCAATATCTTTATCGACTCTAATTCAAATTCTATCTGCTTTATTCGTGTATCAATATTTTGAAATTCCTCTAAATTTTTATTTATTTCATTTTTAGCTGTATTAATTTGATTATCAAGCCCTATCAATTCTCTTTCAGCTTTTTCAATTTCATTTTTTATAATATCCAATTGTATTTTTACACTTTCATAGTTTTTAATTATTAATTGAATATCAGAAATATCTTTTTTAATAAGATCTATTTTATCTTCAAACCATAAAGATTTATCTTCATCTGGCATATTTTGTAAATCTTCCTCGAATTCAAAGTTATTCCACTTATGCTGATAATCTGTATGTTTAATTGTTTTTTCATTCAAATCCTTATTCAATAAAATCAAATCACTATGAAGTTTCTCACAAAAATTTCCAAGACGTGAAGCTTTTTCCAAACAGCTGTCATATTGATTATTACATTCTTTATTTTCATTCATCAATTGTAAAAGAACCTGATGGAATTGAGTTGAATTATTCTGATAGGGATGAATACAACTTCCGCAAACCGGACAAGGCTCTTCATCAACCAATTGAGAACGCATAATCTCAACATTTTCTGTTGTTTCCAACTCTGCTTTCGTAAGCATTTTTTGACTTTGTTCCTTTTTGATTCGGGCAATCATCAAATTATTTTTTTCTACTTCAAGAATTTTCTGTTGAGAAACAAGTTCTGCTTCATTCGTATTTATTTTCTGTTTTAATAAGTTACAATCTTGTAAAGTTGAGTACATAAGATCCCAAATCCCTTTTGCACAAGAATTCAGTTCTATTGCTCGATTTAATTCTTCAATTTTATTTTTGTAAAAATCAATTCCAATAGATTCTGTTTTTCTCTGATTATCCTGAAAAGCCAACTTTAACTTCTTTTCAAATTCATTTTTGTCTTTTAATTCATTTTCAGCATTTTTGACAATTAATTCTAAATCAATTTTTTGTTTTTGCTTCAATTCTTTTTCTAAAATCAGCTTCTCTTTCTGGGAAAAATACTTTTTTAAATCAACTAATTTAGAGATAATTAAATTAATATTTTCTGCAATCGCCCATCTGTTATCATTTTCATTTCTCCAATTCTCCAAATCTGAAAATAATTTTGTAAGATTTGCCAATTCTTCTTCCTTATTTTTCAAATTCAATTCTTTTTGATTCTTAATCTCAAGAGCTATATTATATTCATTCTCTTCAACTTCCAGATTTTTTTGTTTTTCAGCTATTATAACATCCAGATTTTTTGCGTTTTCAATATCTGATTGTGCATTCTTTTGATTATCTATTGCTGTTTTTAACAACAATTCCGATTCTATATCATTCTTTTTTAAGCCTTCAGAAAGAATTTCTATCTTTTCTATTAATAAATTTAATTTTTCAAGTTCCTTTTTGTTATCTCCCAGAATTATTTCTGCATTTAATTTTGTTTCATATAATATTCTGGTTTCTTGTATATTTTCAATGGTACTTAATTTCAGAAATCTTTCTTCAGAATTCACTTTATTTTCCAATGATGTCTTCAGCTAAATTAGCTACTTGTAAAGAATGCTGAAAAGTACCAGGCGCTTTATAAGACAGTTCCCTTAATAATTTATTATTGATATTAGTAAACTCCATTAAGGTGACTTCTGTAGTAATTCCAAATAATTTTTCAAAGGCATAAATTACTGGATAAGCTACTAAAGATAAAATCACACTCACCAAAAACCATAATAAATGATCCCAATTAATTGGAATAAATGAACCTTCATGAATAATGGAAATACCTATGTAGCCTATCACATAGGTTGCGTAAATTAAAATAGCTGAAATTAAAAACTGAGAACGTCTAAGTAAATTTTTAATACTGTTAATGGCTACCATTCCGGCTGTTAATTGCAAGAAAATAAATTCGTAGCCGTTAGGCACAAAAAATCCAGCCAAAACCACCACTAATAAATGAATATACAAAGCCAAACGGGTGTCAAATATTACCCTAATAATAATGGGTACAATACAATAAGGAATAAAATATAAAGTAGGCAAATTTAACCTCAAAGCCCATGAGAGCACCAAGAGCATGCCGGTTACAATACTTAGAATTAAAAACATCTTACGCAGATCGGCATAAATATCTTTTCTAAACATAGACAAGAATACCATCAATAAGGTAATAAATAAAGTCACGAGCAGTGTTTGCCCCAATACCACTAAGTACTTATTGCCCAGCACCCCTAATCTCCTATCATATTCATTTTTTAAAGATTCGAGCATCCTAAATTTGGTATCATCGACCATGGTACCATTTTCAATAATTAAAACGCCTTGGCCAACCATTCCTTCGTAGGTACTGATATTAATTAGGGCATCATTATTAATTTTAATA
>CAIZXK010000587.1 GCA_903936865.1 uncultured Bacteroidales bacterium
ATCGTGGCAGGCTGCAATGGGAATTTCCCATTCGCTCCGTAATAATTATGAATTAACCATTGAAACCTATTATAAAAGGATGAGCGATTTGATAGAATACAAGGAAGGTGCCAGTTTCTTTCAGGAATTCAGCAACTGGGACGACAAAGTAGCCGTTAATGGCAAAGGCGATTCTTATGGTATTGAAGTACTCTTGCAAAAGAAAGAAGGGAAAACAACAGGTTGGATAGGCTATACATTGTCGTGGAGCAACAGGCAGTTTGATGAATTGAATTTCGGCAAAACCTATCCTTATCGTTTCGACAAAAGACATGATTTGTCAATAGTTGTAAGCCATAAATTAAAGAAAAGCATAGAATTAAGTGGTGTTTGGGTTTTTTCAACAGGTACTGCCATGACAATACCGATTGCTTTTTATCAGCAAAAACCTTCAGATAATGGCTGGTACAACCCAATAGTTAGTGAATACAGCGAAAGAAATGCGGTGAGGATGCCGGTTTATCATCGCCTCGATCTGGGAATTAATTTTATAAAAGAACGAAAGAGATATACCAGAATCTGGAATCTGAGTATTTATAACACTTATGGCCGAAAAAATCCGTTTTTTGTTTATTATAACAATGATTATGAAATCGGTAGTGGTTTCAAACAGCTGAGTGTATTAATGTTTATTCCATCTGTCAGTTATCAAATAAAGTTTTAGTTATGAGAAAATTATCAGTATTAATAATAACAATAGGTTTTATTTTCACATTTAATTCATGTGAAGAAAAAATTGAACTAGATATACCTAATCAAACTTCCCGAATAGTTGTACAAGGAATTTTAAGCCCTGGAGAAAACACAACGATTGATGTAAGGCGAAGTTATACTATAAAAGACAGAATGAATGATGATCATATGACGAATCAGCAAATTATCAATCCATATATTTCCCTGTATAAAGTTTCTCAATTGATTGGAAATTTTATTGTTGATCCACTTAATGATTTGAATTACAATCTTAATTATTCTGATTTTAAAGCAGGAGAAAAGTATACGTTGATTGGAAATGCAACTGGATACCCATCCATCAAGGCAGAAGCTGTTATTCCTGATAAGCCAGAGGTTACTATTACTAATTTTGCTTTTAGTGGTCCTGAATATGATTTAAAGTTCAGCATGAATGTAAATATAATGGATAGTCCAAATCAGGAAAACTACTATTCAATTTCAATTTCAGCAAACCAATATCCAATTTATCTTGGAAACGATTCTGAAGAAGATAACAGCGATCCTTCTGTTACTGTTGTAAATGGTATTTATTTAATTAACGACAAATTGTTTAATGGAACCTCAAAAACAATCGTTGTCAACAGCAATAGCTACATATATTTTGGTATAAAATCTAAACAAATAGATTCTTTAAGAGTGGATTGTAAAGCAATTACAAAAGATTATTATGATTACATGATAACAACAGGCAAGCAAAACTACAATGATTTTGATTTTTTTGCCGAACCTGTTTTAATAAAACATAATATAACTGGTGGTTTTGGTGTATTGGGTGCTTCCAATAAAGTAAGGATAGCATTAGCTTTGAAACAGAAAAAATAATCAGTTAGAAAAAAGGTTCTACTTGTTTTTATACTTATTAAAAAAAGTCTTCTTTTGCATTTCAAATGCCCTTTGATTGTTCAAATCTACTTTTAGAATGTTTATTCCGAGGAAACGTGATAGTGGTTTAAAATCTTGATCGCCTCAAAAATTCTAATTTTACACCCCCTTGCTTTTAAAAATACAAATTATAATAATATTGTTTATTACTTCAACCCAATATTATCAATCAACCTTACACTTCCCAGAAATAGTGCTATACAGCCAATGGCATGTTCGCATTCATTCCAGTTTGAAATTGGCAATAATGTAGTTGCATCAACAATTTCAAAATATTCAGGAGTCATTAATGGTTGTGATTTTATCTGATTTATAACCCAATGTAATAGTTCATCCGGATTAAACTGATTTGCTTTTTCTTTTGCCTGTAAAAGAGTTTTATAGATAAAAGGAGCCACATTTCTTTCCACTTCGGTTAGTCGTATGTTACGCGAACTCATTGCTAATCCATCGGTTTCTCTTACAATTGGGCAAGGAATAATGGTAACAGGAATATTCTTTTGTTTTACCAAAGATTTTATAATCTGCAATTGCTGGTAATCCTTTTCGCCAAAATAAGCATTATCGGGTTGTACGATATCAAATAGTCTTTTCACTACTACAGCAACTCCATTAAAATGTCCGGGACGGAATTTGCCTTCCATTACTTCGGCCAAACTGCCAAATTCATAAACTGTAGTGTCGGGTTCTGGATACATTTCATTTTCAGAAGGAGCAAAAATAGCATCACAACCAACTTGTTGCAACATGGCAGCATCTTTATCCAGAGTTCGGGGATATTTCAGTAAGTCTTCCCTGTTATTAAACTGAATGGGATTAACAAAAATACTGGCAACAATAATATCGTTTTCGGTTTTAGCTTTTTCGATAAGAGATAAATGTCCCTGATGTAAAGCTCCCATTGTAGGAACAAAACCGATTTTCAACTGATTTTGATGACAATGCTGAACAAATTTCTTTGTTTCAGCTATAGTTTTATATATATTCATTAACAAACCCTTTAGAATTTTTAAGCCTGCAAAGATGGGAAATTTATTAATTTTACCAACTATTTTTTCAGTTATTTTTATATTTCTTATGAAAAAGACATTCTTACTTAGTTTCTTTTTAGTAGTATCATTTTCTTTATCAGCTCAAAAAGCAGATTTAATTACCTTTTACGAAAAGTCGGGATTTAAGGAAACTCCCCGCTATGCCGAAACCATAGAATATTGCACAAAACTGGAAAATGCTTCGGAATGGATAAAATATCAAAGCTTTGGTATAAGTGCTCAACTTAGGGAATTGCCTTTGCTTATTATTGACAGGAAAGGCAATTTTACAGCCGAAGCAGTTCGTAAATCAGGTAATGCAGTTTTATTGATACAGGCTTGCATTCATGCGGGCGAACCTGAGGGTAAAGATGCCGGCTTTACACTTATAAGAGATCTGATTACCAAACCTCAACTGGCTTCTTTGCTTAATCACGTTACTATTTTATTTATTCCAATCGTAAATGTAGACGGACATGAACGCTTTGGAAAATTCAACCGTATCAATCAGAACGGACCTGTGGAAATGGGCTGGCGTACTACTGCCAACAATCTGAACATGAACCGCGATTTTTTAAAGGCTGATGCAAAAGAAACAAAAGATTGGCTTAAACTATACAATGAATGGTTGCCTGAGTTTTTTATCGATTGCCACACTACCGATGGTGCCGATTATCAGTATGTGATAACTTACGGATTGGAAACCAACGGGAATTCGGAACCAGCACTTGCCAACTGGCAGAAAAATGTGTATCTGAATCAGATAACGCCAATGATGGCAAAAAGCGGAAATCTTATTTTCCCTTATGTTATGTTTCGCAACTGGCACGATCCCAGAAGCGGACTCAGAAGCGGAGCTTCCCCACCTATGCTATCGCAAGGTTATACCATTGTACGCAACCGTCCGGGCTTATTAATAGAAACCCACATGCTTAAGAATTACAGAATCAGAGTGGAAGGTACTTATAAAATGATAGAAAATACACTTAGAATTCTAGATGTTGAATATCAAAATCTTCAGAAACTGATACGTGATGCGGATGATTATTGTTCGGGTGAAGAATTTCGCAAGAAACCTTTCGCATTTAATTTTAAAAACTCCACAACTGATAGCGTACTAACCGATTATCTGGGTGTGGAATATACCGTTGAAACGAGCGATCTGACAG
>CAIZXK010000588.1 GCA_903936865.1 uncultured Bacteroidales bacterium
GAACGTATGTCTCCACTTGGTAATGCATCTGCTGACGAATGTGCAGATTTTTGTATAACGCTTTTTTCTGATCTTACAAAGAAAGTTACCATGCAAAACCTATACCACGATGGAGGTTTCTCAAGTATGGGTATGAGTCAGCAAGCAATGCTACAGTATAATAAAAGTTTTGAAGAATGTGACTGCGATCATATTATTTAAATAATCTCATAGTCAATTATTTATAAGAGTAATCTGCAATTTATTTTTTCTATTTAAAATACTATTTTTGAATTTTATTAAGCAAGTTAACTAATTCATCAACTTTAAACGGTTTACTTAAATACGTATTCATTCCTATTTTTAAATAGTGTTCAATATCTTCTTTTAAAACATTTGCTGTCATGGCAGCAATAAATATTGGATTTCTGTTTTCATTTTCTTCTATTATTCGAATTAGTTGAGTAGCCTCAATTCCATTCATTTCTGGCATTTGTACATCCATTAATATAATATCATAATTTTTTAACTTAAACATATCAACTGCAATCTTTCCATTTTGAGCTACATCAACTTTATGGCCCATTTTTTTGAGATTAGCAGTAACAATCTTTTGATTAATTACATTATCTTCAGCAACTAAAATTTCTAATTTGTGTTCCATTTTTTTAATAATTGGCTGATGTTTTGAATTTAGATAAATTTCATTTGTGCAAATTTTAACTTTAATGGTAAACCAAAAAGAAGAACCTATTCCTAATTTACTTTCAACCCCAATTTCTCCTCCCATCTGTTCTGCCAACCTCTTTGAAATTGCCAAACCTAATCCGGTTCCACCATATTTTCTGGTTATTTGACTATTTGCCTGCGAAAACTCTTTAAACAACTTATCCATTCCATCCTTAGAAATACCAATCCCTGTGTCAATTACATAAATTCTTAACGTAATATAATCTTCAAAAGCATCTAGCTTTTCAATTTTTATACTAACACTTCCATTTTCTGTAAATTTTAATGCATTATTAGTTAAATTTAGTACTATCTGATTTATCCTCACAGGATCTCCAATAATAAATCTGGGTACATCTGACTCTATTTCGCGTTTTAATGCTATATTATTATCAGTAGTCTTAAAACTCAACAACTTTATTATATCATCAATCCCTTTATATAAATCGAGTGGGATATTTTCCAATTCTATCTGACCTGACTCTATCTTTGAAAAATCAAGAATATCATTTACAATGGCTAATAGATTATTGGCTGAAAAATCAATTATACTAAGGCTATCTTTTTGTTCTATTGTTAATTCTGATTGTTTTAAAATATTAATCATACCAATTATGCCATTCATTGGAGTTCTTATTTCATGACTCATTGTTGCAAGAAAACTACTTTTAGCCTGAGATGCAGCATTTGCTTTTATTGCCAAATCCTCGAGTTGAGTATAGGATTTTTTTAATTCTGCTTCCACACTTTTTCTTTCAACAATCTCATCTGTTAGTTCCTGCATACGTTCATTTATTTTCATTTCCAGATATTTAGAACTCTTACGTTGCAAATAATAAACTGAAAAAAACATAGGAAATGCAAGAAAAATAAAGAAAAAACCTTTTAAAATTGTAGTTTTGGTACTTGAATAAATTGTATTATTTACTTTCGAATAATCATAATCAGCACATAATAAAACAATTTCACCATTTATTTTTTTATATGGTACAAAAACAGATCTGAATTCACCCCATTTATCAGTGGTAGTCTCATAAAGTGGGTAATCACTTTCAAATGCTTTTATCATAATTTCAGATGCTTCATCATAATAAGTCCAATACGTTACAAAATTATTCTTTTTTATTTCATCAAGATTTGTACTACAAGATGTAAAATAGACTTTAGTATCTTTTTTAACCATAGTATAAATAAATGCAATATTGAATGAATTAGCAAATTGAGTTAATATTTTAATATTTTTCCAATCCAGAGAACTGCTTAAATGGGTTTTTCTGACCAGGCAACCTGAAACACGCGAGACAAAACGACTACCAAACGTTCCCGTGACGAAAAATCGTCAAAGTTGGCTCAAATA
>CAIZXK010000589.1 GCA_903936865.1 uncultured Bacteroidales bacterium
CCTTTACAAAATTCAAGCTTATTTAATGGAATGTTTTTGCAATATTTTAATGAAGCCTGGGTTGGACCAAACGGTTCTCCATGGACTGATATAACCAGTTCATCTTCTATATTACAGCCAGGTGTTGGCTATAGTGTATGGTCGGATGTAAATAGCACAATAACCTATTCTGGTTCTGATATTAATAAGGGAAATTTCAATATTCCATTAGCTTATTCACCAATGGCTACGTATGCTGGTTATAATCTGGTTGGAAATCCATATCCTTCAGCAATAAATACATTAAATTTCAATACGGCTTTTCCCTGGAGTAATAACTCAGATATCGAAGCTTCTCTTTATATCTGGGATAATGGAAATTATGCTGTCAATAATGGAATATTTGGAACTGGCTCATTTTCTAATAATTTAATACCAGCTTATCAGGGATTTATGATGAAATGCAATTCATCAACAAATCTTTTATTGCCGGTTAACGCCCAGTCTCATGGAGGTAGCTTTCTGAAAACAGCAGTTTCGGATCTTTTAAAATTAAAAGTTAAAGGGAATAATTATGAAGATGAGATTGCAATCAATTTTAAACCTAATGCATCTAATGGATATGATGCTAATTATGATGCTGAAAAACTATATGGTGAAAATGGGGCACCACAACTTTATTCTGAAACAAATGGGAAAAAATATTCCATTAATATATTGCCTTCTTTGGTAGGGAATATTGATATAAATATTGGATTTGAGTGTTCATTATCGAATACATATACACTAATAGCAGACGGAACAACTAGTTTTGCAAATGGAACAACCATTGTTTTAGAAGATACTAAAACAAATTCTTTTATCGATCTCAATCAACAATCTGTTTATACTTTTGCAGGTGTTGCAAATGATATAGCAAATCGATTTAGGCTTCATTTTGGTTCAAATTTAATCAGTGAAAACATTTTGGATAAAATAAGAATTTATTCAAATGAAAATTTTGTTTATATTGACAATTCAAAACTTGAAAATATTGAAAACATAATAGTTACAAATATTTTAGGTCAACAAACAATGCACGTAAATTCTAATAATACTGTTATGCAAAAGATAGATATGAGTAATAAAAAGGGCTGTTATTTAATTCAGGTAAAGACATTGCAAAATATATATAATCAGAAAGTTATTATCAATTAAAAATAGAAAAGCCTGAAGTTTCAGGCTTTTTTTGAATATAATTTTTTTGATATTAATTAAAAATAGTAATATCAGTATATTTATAATTTTTGATTCCTAATATTAAGTTTAAAAAAACCTTTTAAAACATTTTGTCAATTTAAAAAATTAATGTAGGTTTGTTTTTTAATTTAAACAATTGCACTTATGCCAAAATACAAAAGAATATTATTAAAACTCAGTGGAGAATCCCTCATGGGGGATAAGCAATATGGAATCGACCCCAACATGCTTGAGAAATATGCAACTGATATTAAATCTATTGTGGATGAAAAAGTACAGGTTGCCATTGTAATTGGTGGGGGTAATATTTTTCGTGGTTTGCAAGGAATGGCAAAAGGAATGGACAGAGTACAAGGCGATTATATGGGGATGCTTGCAACTGTTATCAATAGTATGGCACTTCAGGCTGAGCTAAAGAAAATGAATGTAAAGACCTCTTTATTATCCGGAATTGTCATAGATCCGATATGTAGTTCAATGAGTCGTTCCAAAGCTATAGAATTACTTGATGAAGGACATGTAGTTATTATATCGGGTGGAACTGGGAATCCATTCTTTACAACTGATACGGCTTCAGCATTAAGAGGTGTTGAGATTGAAGCAGATGTAATGCTTAAAGGAACCAGAGTTGATGGCGTTTATACAGCTGATCCTGAAAAAGACCCGAATGCAATAAAATATGAAACTGTTTCCTTCGATGAGGTATATGAAAAGGGCTTAAAAATTATGGATTTAACTGCTTTTACTTTGTGTAAGGAGAATCAGCTTCCTATCATTATTTTTGATATGAATAAGACAGGAAATTTAAAAAAAGTAGTAAATGGTGAAAAAGTTGGCACTTTGGTTGCTTAATAAAATAATTTTTTTTGTATTTTTGTACTTTCAGTTTTAAAAA
>CAIZXK010000590.1 GCA_903936865.1 uncultured Bacteroidales bacterium
GGAGAAATTTCCAAACCGGTTGTAATGAAAGATGCTGACGGCAGACAGGCATATCGTATAATATATCTGAAAAACAGAACTACAGCTCATCGGGCTAATTTGAAGGATGATTACGATAAAATCCAAAATGCAACATTGGAAAGTGCAAAAGCTAAAGCTGTTACAAAATGGATTAATGAAAAAATTGAAAAAACGTATGTAAAGATTTTTGATAATTATAAATCATGCAAATTTGAAAATAATTGGCTTGGCATTAAAAAGTAAGTATATACTCTAAATTATCATTAAACTAAATACCTAAAGAAAAATGGACTATAAATCAGACGTAGAAGCAATGGATGCTTTTGTTGAGAAATACAAAATACTTAAATCAGAGATATCAAAAGTTATTGTTGGACAAGACGAAGTTGTTAAAAATATACTTATATCTATTTTTAGCCGTGGACACTGTTTATTAATTGGTGTACCGGGATTAGCCAAAACCCTGATGGTAAATACAGTTTCAAAAGTGTTGGGCTTAAGTTACAGCCGTATTCAGTTTACACCCGACCTTATGCCATCTGATATAATCGGCACCGAAATTCTTGATGAAAACCGTAAATTTAAATTCATCAAAGGACCTGTTTTTGCAAACATCATACTTGCTGACGAAATTAACCGTACACCTCCAAAAACACAATCTGCATTATTGGAAGCAATGCAGGAAAAATCAGTAACAGTAGCCGGAACTTCATATCAAATTGGAAATCCATTCTTTGTTCTTGCAACACAGAATCCGATAGAACAAGAAGGAACTTATCCCTTACCCGAAGCTCAGCTCGATCGTTTTATGTTTAATGTATGGCTCGATTATCCATCATTTGAGGAAGAGGTAAATATTGTAAAAGCTACTACTGTTGATAAGGATTCTGTGCCTAAGGTGGTACTTAATATAGATGAAATTTTATATTTCCAGCATTTGGTAAGAAAAATTCCTGTTACCGAAAATGTATATAATTATGCAGTTAAATTAGTAGGTCAAACACGTCCGAATACGCCAAGTGCACACGAAATGGTAAACAACTATTTATCGTGGGGAGCTGGTCCGCGTGCTTCGCAATACCTTATTATTGGTGCAAAGACTCATGCAGCAATAATGGGCAAATACGCACCGGATATTGAAGATGTAAGAGCAGTGGCTGCCAATATTCTTCGTCACCGTATCGTTAAAAATTATAAAGCTGAAGCAGAAGGAATAACCATTGAAAATATTATTGAGAAATTGATGTAGAGGAGAGAGAAGCAGTAATCAAGAAATTAAACATGAAGTTTAATTTTAATGTACATTAATTAGTTTGAGTTTGATATGCCTCATTATAAACAGCTCCGGTTTTGCAACCGGAGTCTGAAAATATTCAAAAACAATGATTATTCTTCAATAATCACAATCTTTTCAATTACATCACCCTGACGAATCTGATCGATAACATCCAAGCCTTCGTAAACTTTTCCAAAGCAAGTATGTTGCTTGTCTAAGTGTTGCGTACCTGCACGATTATGACAGATAAAAAATTGTGAACCACCTGTATTTCTGCCAGCATGAGCCATTGATAAAACTCCTTTATCGTGATATTGATTGTTTCCGGTTAACTCGCAATTGATTTTATAACCAGGGCCACCCATTCCATTGCCATCAGGACATCCACCCTGAATTACAAAATTTGGAATAACTCTATGGAATTTTAATCCATCATAAAACCCTTTTTCTGAAAGTTTTATAAAATTAGCAACGGTATTAGGTGCATCTTCTTCAAAGAAATTAACCTTCATTATACCTTTTGCTGTATGTATTTCTGCTTTTTTCATTGTATTATTTAACTATTATTTAAATGAATGTCTTTGTTTTATCTTTATTTTGTAACTACTTAATAAATCTGAAAAGTTGATTCCATCTTATTTTATTCAGGAAACTTTCGTCTTTATCTAATGATAACCAAACAAAAGAAGCTTTACCCACAACATGATCTTCTGGTACAAAACCCCAATAGCGGGAGTCTGCAGAATTGTGTCGGTTATCCCCTTGCATCCAGTAGTAATTCATTTTAAAGGTATATGTATTGCTTTCTTTATCGTTTATATAAATCTTGTTGTCTTTTATTTCCAGTTTATTTCCTTCATACGTTTGAATAATTCTTTTGTACAAACAAATATTAACGGTACTAATATCAACAGTAACTCCTGCTTTTGGAATATAAATGGGTCCATAATTATCAAGTCCAAAGCGATATGTAGAATCGAAAGGGAATAAACGGGCATCCCACAATCCTTTTGGAGATACAATTGGTTTTACATCAATTACATTATTCAATTTTTTTAAAGCCAACACATTTTCTTCCGTTAAAGGCAGAAATCCGTAATTATTCATATTAGAAATATCCTCTTCTGAAATACCCAGACTTCTGAATTGCTTTTTATAAACAGGAGTACCATTTGTAACTATTTCGTAGTTGAATTGCCTGTCTTTAGGATTCTCTCCTTTTTTTCCATTTACATAAACCTGTCTGTCAATAATTTGAATACTATCACCGGGTATTCCAATACATCTTTTAATAAAATTTTCACGTTTATCAACAGGACGAGCAATTATATTCCCAAAATGAGCTTTATCATTCCATACCATATCTCTGCCATATTCCTTAACCAACGCATAATAACTTGCATTACTTTGCCATGCTGTGGAAACGGTGTCTCCATCAGGATAATTAAAAACAACTACATCATTATTCTTTATGGTTACAAAACCTGGAAAACGGTAATAAGGCAACTTAATCCATTCCAGATAAGATTTTGTTTCTTTGGTTAAAGGTAAGGTGTGATGTGCAAAAGGAAATGATAGTGGAGTATTTGGTATTTTAGGACCATAACTTATTTTGCTTACAAAAAGGAAATCACCAACCAGTAATGATTTTTCCATAGAAGAAGTAGGGATAGTATATGCTTCAATAAAGAAAGTACGTATGATAGTAGCTGCAATTACAGCAAAAATAATAGCATCGGCCCATTCACGGGTAATAGATTTCTTCATTTCGGGCCATTTGGATGGATGCACATATTCATCTTTTTTATTGAAACCAATATAAGGCAAATAAAAGAAAGGAACCAAAACACTTAAAGCTTGCTCCCCTAAACCAAATTTTTTGAAACATTTTACCATTTCTACCACCATAAGCATTATGGTAAAAACGTTAATAAATGGAATCAGTATAAAAATATACCACCATAAAGGTTTATTAATGATTTTGAGCCAGATATAAAAATTATA
>CAIZXK010000591.1 GCA_903936865.1 uncultured Bacteroidales bacterium
TTAAATTTAATTGTAAATATTAATTAATATTAATAGAAGTTTATTATTCTAATTTTTTTTTTCAATATTGATAATTGATGCTAAAACCGAAATCGTTAAAATTCCGAGTATAACCAATAGTGATATTAAAACAGGGAATTTGAAAAATCCTGAAATACACATCTTAATCCCAACAAAAATCAGTATGGCAGACAAACCATACTTAAGAAAGCGAAAATATTTTGTAATTCCGGCCAATGCAAAATACAAAGCTCTTAAACCCAAAATGGCAAATACATTGGATGTAAAAATAATAAATGGGTCATTGGAAATTGCAAGTATTGCAGGAATTGAATCAACTGCAAAAATCAGGTCAGTAAATTCAATGATTAAAAGAACAAGAAATAAAGGTGTTGCATATAATTTTTTGTTTATTCTAACAAAAAATTTATTCCCTTTTATTTGTGGTGTTACAGGCATAAAAAACTTAAAAATTCTAACGAGTATATTCTTTGATGGATCAAATTTTTCTTCTTTTTGTTTAAGCATTTTAAAGCCCGTATAAATTAAAAATGCACCAAAAAGATATATTATCCAGTGGAAATTATTTATAAGAGCAACGCCCGCAAAAATAAAGATAGCTCTCAATACTAATGCACCTAATATCCCCCAGAACAATATTTTATGCTGATATTTTGATTCAACGTTAAAGAAAGAGAAGACCATTATAAAAACAAACAAATTGTCAACACTCAATGATTTCTCAATCAAATAGCCAGTTAAGAATTCTAACGCTTTAACTTTTCCCAGATAAAGATATATCAAAAAATTAAAAATCAAAGCCAGACTTATCCATACTGCACTCCAGATAAGTGCTTCTTTAATTTTAACTTCATGAGATTTTTTATGAAACAATCCCAGATCAATTACGAGCATTGCTACAACAAAAAGCAAAAATCCTGCCCAAACATATGCATTTATTTCCATTTTTATATCCAATATTTAATCATTATAAAACCGCCGATAAGCATAGCAGTAAAACCCAACGCAACCCAATTGAAATACTTATCAATAAAATTTTTAATTGAAGGCCCAAATTTCCAGATAAGATATGCCACCAGAAAAAAACGTGCACCCCGGCTGATAACCGATGCGATAATAAACATGACAATATTCATGTCAAAAGCACCTGAAGTTATAGTGAAAACTTTGTAAGGAATTGGAGTAAAACCAGCTGTGAATATAATCCAGAAATCCCATTCATTAAATAAGATTTTTATGTTATTGTATAATTCATATGTAAATCCGGGTATATTGTTGAAAAATAAATTGGCTAGTCCTGTAAATTCTCCATTTGGGTTTAACCAGGCAAAATGACCGATATAATAGCCAACCACTGCACCTGTAACCGAACCTATTGTGCAAATGATTGCAAATCTGAATGATTTTGCCGCTGCTCCCATTGCCATGGCAATAAGCAAAATATCAGGAGGTATCGGAAAAAAAATAGATTCGATAAATGCTAATATGAAAAGAGCTGTCATTGCAAATCGGGTTTCAGCCCATGATAACACCCAGTTGTATAGATTCTTTATTAGTTTCATTTAAATAAATTTAAAAATTAAAATTATGATGATAATTAATAATAATATAAAGGATACTGTTTTTAAGTGTGAGTTTATAAAAGGTAGAATCTTATAACCAAATTTTCTGGTCAGAAACGAAGTAAGGTAAAATTTAATACTTTGCCCTATTGCTGTTGTAACAAGAAATGTAAAAAGATTAATTTCAAATATCCCTGAACTGATTGAGAATATTTTGTAAGGCAATGGAACAAAAGGAGCTACTAATAAAACACCAGTACCCCAACTGTCGTATAAATTCTTTACTTTCGTATGAAAAGCCACATCAAATCCGGGAATATATTTAAACATAAAGTCAGCTAATTGAGTATATTCACCATTATGTGTATTCCATAGATAATAACCTATTACATAGCCTAGTAATGAACCAGTGATAGTGCCAATACTTCCGTAAAAAGCAAACCAATATGCTTTTTTTAGGTTAAGCAACATCATTGCTATAAAGATAAATGGAGTGGGTAATGGTAAGAATGATGCATCTGCAAACGCTACAAAAAATAATATAACAAAACTATTTCGGGTTGCAGCATATTTTAAAAAGTAGTTATAAATCCCGTTGCTATAGGTATCATTGCTCATGCCTTTTATAATATTAGTTTTAATATAGCTCATATACTTTTTTTTAATTTTCGTTTATTTTACCTAAAAAATCAGAAAGCGTATTTGTGATGTTCTGAAAACCATTTTCTTTGAAATAATTAAATAATTCGAAGAAATAAGGAAGTATAAATATTATTAAAGCAGATATAAAAGATAAAAGTATAAAGGTGATTATTAAAAAAAAATATTTTAATTGCTTGTTTTCTTTTAAAATATAAAAAAAGTAAATCCACTTATTGAATTTATAAAAAGATTGATGAGAATATTTGTTAAAAACATATTGTTTCTGACAATTGTAATTTTTTAAATATAGTTGATTGTTTTTTATGAACTCTTCAAATTTCATAATAA
>CAIZXK010000592.1 GCA_903936865.1 uncultured Bacteroidales bacterium
ATAAAAAAAGCTCTATTAATAAAATATTATTGGAAGTGGTGCATTATCAATAAACCAATATTTAAATTCATCAAATTTATTTTTATTTCCGAAATTTTTAAGAGGTATAGTCCATAATATCCCGTATCTTGAAAAGTAAATTGCAATGTTTTTAATTTTAACTTTTGAATTATCACCTGTAATACCACCAATTAGATATAATATATAATAACCTAAAAGCTGATTTTAAATCGATTCTTTTTAATTTTAATTCTTTTGTGGTTTTAATTTCAATAATAGTATCATCAATTATTAAATCTGCATCTGCTCCCATAACAATATCGGAACCACGACCAAAAAAGGGATTTAGAAAGCATAATTTATTGATAATAAATAAATCTTTATTAATAATTGAAAATAAATTTTTAATATCCTGAATATCCAATGGGTTAACAGAATCAAAGTTAGAATCAATTAAGTGTCCTCTACTTCCAGCTTCTAGTTTTGATAAAAAAATAATATTAGAAATAAATTCATTAGACAATTCGCCATCTTTAATAAAATTATCATAATTAATCAAAGTTTGATTGTGTTGACATTCAATTAATTCTAACAAATAATTGGCATTAATTGTTTTATCCATTTTATACCCAATTAATATTTCGTCATTTCCACAATTTTTTAATCTGCTTGAAAGGCTTTGATATGCAAATGATGCTATCCATGGTTGTGTATGAATATATTTCCCTTTGTTCAAATATTGAATATAAAACCTTAATAAATAATCAAAAGCTGTACCTATTAAAGAATAATTTTTTGTTAAAGGAGGTGCTTTCAGATCAGCATTAAATTTCAGCGTAGGAATTGAAAATTCAGAGTTAAACTTCTCTCTGATATGTGATTCTTTAATAAATGTGGATAAGCTCATATTTTCTAATTTAATGACTAATTTCCCGTAATACCTTCTATAAAAGTATCGACAAAACTAATTATTTTATTTAATATCCTATCGCCTATTTTTTTACGTTCCAATACCGTTGGTTTGTCTCCATCAATTAAATCAAGAACTTCGTCACGTATGGGTTTCTTTTGGGCAAAAAGATAATCAGCAATGAGTTTATCGGCTTTGTCTGCTGATAGGTTTTCTTCTTTTATGAGTTGTTCAAATGATTTGCGTTTTTCTTCGTTCCAGAAATTATCAAACTCTTGTGGAATATCGGCAGAATCGTGAATAACAGGCATATTTTGAAGTATGAACTTTTCTATTAATTCACGCTTGCTGCGAAGGTTAACTTCTGTATTTAATAAGTTAAAAATTTCCTTTTCGGTTTCTGCAACATCTTTTTTGTTCTTTGATTTTAATTTGAAAAGTAACTGAAGGATGTAACTAACATTGATTTCGTCACGGTGTATTAATTCCAGTTCAAAATCAACATCTTCGAGTATAGATACTTTTTCTTTTTGATGGTCGAACTTCACTTTTTGCCACAAATCGAGGTATTTGCTCTTATAGTCGTTAAACAACTGGTCGGACATAGCCAAATCATCCCATTGAAAATCGGCAAAAGAAGTTAAAACATTCTGTATTCTTATTAATTCACGGAATGCAGTAACAAAGGCTAATTCGTCTTTTTCGCTTTCTAACTTATTAACGCTGTTTACCGTTGGTGTAATCTTCATTAATTCAATGAAAGAATTATTAAATTTATCAACATATTCTTCATACGGTTTAATGATAATTTCTTCGATGGCATCTTTATTACTGAATAGCGTAATTGCCTCATCGGTAGCCTTTTTGAGATTGCGGAAAACTACGATATTTCCCTGAGATTTCTGTTCGTTTAAAATTCTATTGGTTCTGGAATATGCCTGTATTAAACCATGATAACGTAAATTTTTATCGACATATAAGGTATTGACTTTCTTAGCATCGAAGCCTGTAAGATACATATTTACAACCAATAATATATCAATACGATTGGTTTCATTTTCGGGACTAAGTTCACGTTCTTTTATTTTTTTGGAAATATCGTTGTAGTAGTTGTAAAATGATATGTTGTCTTTGGTAGAAAATCTGGTATTGTATAATTGATTATAATCGGCAATAAATTCATCTAATTTTTCACGACTGTGTTTCTGCAAGCCATATAATACTTTTGGTTCTTCGGCAATTGATAATTCATCAGGAATAGAACCATCAGCTTCAGCATCGTCTTCATTGGCTGTATAACTGAATATGGTGGCAATGCGTAAATTATGTATGCCTTCAGCCTGCCTTTTTTTAAAAATATCGTAATACTTTATAAGATTATCGATACTACTTACACAAAACAGGGCAGTAAAATCTTTGTTGTGTGTTTTGCGGGTATGATTGGCAATGATGTAATCTGTAATTTTTTCCAAGCGTGAAGGATGATTCATTAACTCATCTGTATCAATATCCTCTACTTCAATATCAATATCGTTGGTAGATTTTTTTTGAGTTTCAAATATATCGCCATCGGGTGATACCATATATTTTGCAGCAGCGACATCATCTTTATATTTGTATTTACCAACGTATTCTACCGAAAACTTTAGTACATTTTCATCTTTAATGGCATTGGTAATTACGTATTTGTGCAAACATTCATCAAATAATTCTTTTGTAGTGCGTTTGCCTAATTCGTTTTTTACAGAATTATCGGCAAAAATAGGTGTACCTGTAAAACCAAATAATTGAATGTTATTGAAAAATGCTTTAATGCGATTGTGGGTTTCGCCGAACTGTGAACGATGACATTCATCAAAAATGAAGATAATTTTTTCGTCTTTAAGTTTCTCCATTTTAGCGAAATACTGCGTTTTGCTAATAGCAGTATTTAATTTTTGAATGGTGGTAACTATAAGTTTGGTATCATCGGAAAATTGCTTAACCAATGCTTTGGTATTATCTGTTCCATCTATACTCCCTTTGCTAAAACTATTGAATTCCTTGGTGGTTTGGTAATCCAAATCTTTGCGGTCGACTACAAAAACCACTTTTTTAACTTCTTTCAGATTCATCAGTATCTGACTGGCTTTGAAAGAGGTGAGCGTTTTGCCTGAACCCGTTGTATGCCAGATGTAAGCATTTTTATTGCTGTTCTGAACTCTATCTATAATTGCTTCAACTGCATAATATTGATAGGGACGAAGCACCATAAGTATTTTATAGGTTTCATTTAGAACAATATAACGGCATATCATTTTTGATATGTGGCAGGGTTCGAGAAATGCATAGGTGAAACCATTGAGTATATTGGTTAAATGATTGTTTTCCTTATCTGTCCAATAAAATGTTTGTTTGAAAGATTGATGCCTGTTATTGGCGTAATATTTGGTATTAACCCCATTGCTGATAACAAATATCTGAACGTACTGAAACAATGCGGAATTAGCACCAAAAGTATGACGTTGGTAACGATTAATCTGATTAAATGCTTCTTTTAATTCCAAACCACGGCGTTTAAGTTCGATTTGAACCAATGGCAGACCATTGATTAAAATGGTAACATCGTAACGGTTTTTGTATGAACCCTCTATGCTTATTTGATGTGTAACCTGGAATTCATTACGACACCAGAAATCGGTATTGATAAATTCAAAATACAAGTTTTCGTTGTTGTCTCTTATGATATGCTGGGTTTCTCTAAGTGTTTTTGCTTTTTCAAATATACTGCCTTTGCTTAGAATATTTAATACTTTTTCAAATTCAGTATTGGTAAAAATAGCAGAACCCGTTTTACTTAATGCAATGTGGTTGTGTTTTTCTAACTGCTGCTTGAGATTGGCAATTAAATCATTTTCATTATTTATAATAACTAACTGGTAACCAATTTTTTGAAGTTGTGCTACTACCTGTTCTTCCAGTATTTGTTCGGGTTGTGTACTCATTTTATATAATATATTTACAAAACAAATATTTCTTTTTAATATAATTTCTTATCAATTTCATTTGCAATATTATATGAGTTAAATTTATAATTAATCTGACCCAGAATAATAGCAGAATGAATATGATGTTTGGTTGCAATATTATTGATGTTTTCATCATCAAATTGAGGTAGCTCAGTAATTTCACTCCAAACTTGCGGCGATACTAAAGTGTTTTGTGCAAAGTGGTCTGCTTCATCTTCTAATTGAGGTACTAATGAGATATTATCAGTTGAATCAAAAAAATGCAAATTTTTATCCTGCACTAAATGACAAATAATATGTCCTATTTCGTGCATGAGAGTGAATGCAAAATTATCAATCCTCTGATGTCTTAATGTTAATGCAATTGCAGGATTATCGCCTGACCAAAATGTATAACCATCAATAGGAGTTTGCTCTAATTTATTAACTACTACGAATTTAATCCCATAATTATTTAATGTATCTTTTACCTGCTCAACTGTTGAAGAGTTTTCATAAAAAACTGCATGTAAGTCTTTGTATAAGCCAGATAAGTTGTCAACCTCAAATTCATTAACTTTTTGGGTTTTGGCTTCATATTCAGCCACCATATTCCATGCCCATACATTCTTCATGTTCACCGTAAGTTTATCGGATTTGCGGTGGAATGCAAATTTCTTATTTTCATATTGAACAGCTAATTCAGTTATACTATTTATTGCATAAACTTCCATTATTTTAGCTATATCAATAGTTAAATCGTTAACTAAATAACCTATTTTTTTAAAGTAAGCAACAGGAACTAACTCTTTAATAATAGCCCATGATTTAATATTTTCGACCTTTTGTATGTTTTTTTCTTTAATTCTTGCCAAATCGATTTCGTATTGAGATTGAAAACGCATCCAGTAATCGGCAGGAATTTGAAGTACTGTTTCTAATAAAATAGCAATATCGGAAGTAATGGGGCGTTTTCCTTTAATAATTTCGTTCAACATGGTTTTTTGCATACCAATTTCTACAGCAAAATCGGATTGCTGTATATTGCGGGCATCCAATTCATCTTTTAATAAGTAACCTGGATGTGATGCTTCGTATGGTATCGGATTTGTTGTTTTTTTCATAGTTGAATTATTTGTAATGATTACTCAATTCAATAATTGCACATATTATAATATAATCAGGCTCTTCGCCTTCTATTCTGCTACGAAATTCTATTCTGAACTGGTCGTTAACTCTTATTGATTCAACACCTTTTTTATTGCCAGTTAGTTTTTCGTAATTTAAACTTTTAAACAGAAATAAATCTTCAATACGATTAGCTGCTTTAAGTGCATTTATTGCTTTTACATATCGATTGATGATTTCTTTTTGAAATCTGTATTTTTTATTTTTTGTTTTGCCATCTTCATATAGTTCACGCAGATAGTCTTTTTCAAATTCAATAAGCATCATAAGATTTCAATTGCAAATATACTATAATAAATTAATTAGTTCACTAAAAAAGTGAATTATTTTAAATTTTAACAAAACATCTGTTGCAACAATCCTTTTTTCCACTGCTGCATTTTTTCTAACTGTGTGCTGGTATGGTTTATTTTATCATCTAT
>CAIZXK010000593.1 GCA_903936865.1 uncultured Bacteroidales bacterium
CCATTCCTGAAATCAGGTAATGCCCTTACTGAATTATATATCAATACACTGGTAAACGACGAGCAGAAGGAGATTGCTCACCAGATTAACCGAAGAACTGAATTCAGAGTGCTTAGAACCGATTTTGAAACACCAAAAAAGTAAAATACAAATCACCTTTTCAAATTTATTATGCTATTTTCAAAATTTATTAATAATTAAATTTTTGAAGAAATTTCCTCTTTCTTCAAAATTATAAAACATATCATAACTTGCAGCAGCAGGGGATAATAAACATGTTTTGCCCTTAGCAGTAACACTAAAGCAGATTTCAACGATTTCTTCATAAGTAGTTGGTTCATAAAAAGCTTTTCCAAAGCATCCGAAATTTTTAATTTCCTCAAAAATTCTTTTACCTGCATTTCCAATGAAAATTAAATTAGTAATGTCAGATTCTATTAAAAATAGAGCAAAATGTTTATAATCAATTCCTCTGTCAAATCCACCCAATATTAAAGTATCTACATTTTCCAATGCTTTAATAGCTGCAATACTTGCCTCAGGAATAGTTGAAATTGAATCATTATAAAAATCAATTTCATTATAATTACCAACATATTCTATTCTGTGTTCCAATCCTTTAAAATTTGCAATACCTTTTAAAATGGTTTCATCAGGGATATTCGTTAATTTACAGGCAATAATTGCAGCCATGATATTCAGTAAATTATGCTTTCCTTTCAAATATCGATTTGTTTTGATTGAATAAAATGGCTTAGATTCTTTATTATCAATGAAATAAATTATTTCATCTTTTAAAAATGCACCGGATTTTGTTTCAGTTTCTAAAGAAAAAGGAATTTGAATTCCATCAAAACTGTTTTCATTTTTAATTATATTAATTTCATCATTATCTGCATTATAAATAAAATAATCATTGTTTTTTTGATATTTAGCAATATTGAATTTAGCTAATTGATAATCCTTATATGATTGATAATGATCCAAATGTTCTTGAAATAGATTTAAAAGAATGGAAATATGTGGGGAAACACTTATATTTTCCAGTTGATGCGATGACATTTCATAAACAATAATGGTTTCATTATTAACATTTATTACTTGTTCAAATGGAGGTATTCCAATATTACCAACTAGCACAACGTTTTCTGTAAATGATTTTATAATATGATAAATTAATGTTGTAGTTGTGCTTTTTCCTTTTGTTCCTGTAATTCCAATTACTTGCTTCGAAAATAATTGCAAAAATAAATTAGTTTGAGAAGTTATATTCAATTGGTTCAACAATTTAATATCAAAATCTTTAAGGGAAATACCCGGAGTTTTAATAATTAGATCAAAATCAACTAAATCGTTTAAATAATCATCCCCTAATTTTACAGAAATGTTTTCATTTTTAAGGAAATTATTGTTTTCCAGAAGTTGCAAATCTCTATCAGCTATTGTAAAAAGTTGATTAGGAAAGTGTTTTCTTAAAAATTGATATGAAGTTTTTCCTTCTTTTCCAAATCCTAAAATAAGTATGTTCTTATTGTATATTAATTCATTAAGTTTGATTATATCCATTTTAATGTTATTCGTTTTTCTAATTAGTAAATTTTTATTTATATGTATTGCTTAATTATATTTTCGAATTCTGAATTTAAAAAATGTACTTCATTAAATTTTCTTAAGAAAGGTTTTAAATTCATATTTTCATATTGCATATAAATATTTAATGATTGATAATATTTAAGTAATACAGGCAAATTTTCATTATTTATTTGTCGGATAATCATGTTTATTGCGATATTTACTTCGTCAACAGTTCCAACACATTCAAAAGGTTTAACTTTTTCAACCCCAATTAATTGTTCAAAATAGTAAAGCATTTTCTTGTCATCCAGCATATCTTTACCAAAAATACTAATCATTTTACTTCTATTTATAAATGGAGATAAGATAATAAAGGCAAAGAGACATTTAGGACATTTTCCACACCAAATGTCATCTTTACTTCCTGCATTACAACTTTTAAAATCGGTATGATATTTTGGAAATTTGGCAAATAAGCTTCCAATTTGTAATTCACTTAAAGGACGCAGAAAACTAAAATAATTAAAACTTGATGTTACAAATTCATCAATATAAGCCCTGAAATCTGCTTCAAAATCATAAGACTTTGAATATTGATGGTTTACAGTTGAGTTTTCTACTGTTGATTCATTTGCACTGGATTCATTTGATAAAGCGATATTTCGTTTTCCGGTAAAGGCTGCTGAAAGCAACGTAACAAATGCAAGTAAAGCTGAAAAAGGAGTATGACCATTTAAAAATTCTAATTTATTCAACTCAAGTAATTGAGGATGTATTGTTCTGTTGATTTCAATAATTCTATTTCTAGGATAGCCACCAATTTCTGCTGTTGTTAAACTAGCTCCTCTTGGATTCATTACAAGAGGAATATTATCATTTCTATAATGTTTTAGTAATTCAAGTGTTACAACTGAATCTTTGCCTCCTCCGATTGGTATAATAACTGAATCGTCTGTTTTGATTTCTTTTTTTGATAAAAAACTTCCTTTATTTGTAATAATTTCTGCAAAATCATCAATTGAAACATTAATATTGTTTAAATAAAAAAACTCACCTAAGCCATTAAAATATATTTTCTTCCAGAAATTTATTTGTTTTTCATTTAAAAAATGTGGTTTTATTATAATTTGTGGAGAACAAGACGCTTTCCAATAACTTATTAATTCAACCATACCTATATGAAAAACAATGTTTTGTATTAGTTCTTCCGGTATTTCCTTAAATTTATAAAAATTGCGAGACGGAAATTTTAATGTTGGTCGAAATGAATATTTATCAGAAAGATTAAATACAAATTCAGCTTCAAAATGATCATCCTTGAAAGAATATTGATAACTTTCATAAGTAAAGAATGGATATATTTGTCTGAAATTTAAATATTTATCATTATTTGGAATTATTTTCATATAAATGGTATACTATTTGTGAAATATTTTTGTTATTAATCATCAAAATTAGTAATTTTGATTTAAACTTTAAACAAATGACCGATATAAATAAAATTTTGGATGTAAAACCAAATATTATTAAACCTTCACAAGGTAAAGTTCTTGTAGCTGAGCCTTTTGTAGGTGACTATTATTTCAAGCGTTCGGTCATCCTTTTGGCCGAACATAATGAAGAAGGTTCTTATGGTATGATTTTTAATAAACCATTGTATGTTAAACTCAACGAATTGATTACAGATTTTCCTAAGTTTGATGCTGATTTATTTCTAGGAGGACCAGTAAAAACTGACAGTCTATTTTATATTCATAAATTTCAAGAAGTTGATGATTCAATTAAGATAAGTGAAGATTTGTATTGGGGAGGAAATCTTGATAATATAAAGGAACTGATTGCATTAAATAAATTGAATAAGGAAAATATCCGTTTTTTTATAGGATATTCCGGATGGAGTCCCAAGCAATTGAATACTGAACTTAGAGAAAATTCATGGGTTGTAACACGGACAAAATCAGATATTTTACTTAATGAACCTCCAAATGATATCTGGAAAAGAATTGTACTGGGCTTGGGGGAAGATTATGCACATTGGATTAATTTTCCAATTAATCCAGATTGGAATTAATTTATCTAAGAAATGGATTCAAAATTAATTAAAAAAGGGAGTTATTTTAACTCCCTTTTTTAAGATAATCAATATTTTAAGTATTATTACTAAACATCAATTCTTGCATATTTAGCATTCTTTTCTATAAATGCACGGCGAGGTGGAACTTCATCTCCCATCAGCATTGCAAATATTCTATCTGCTTCTGACCCATTTTCAATAGTTACCTGACGTAAAGTCCGGAATTGTGGATTCATAGTTGTATCCCATAATTGATCAGCATTCATTTCTCCAAGACCTTTATACCGTTGTATATGTACATTACTTTCTTTGCCATTTACAGCGTATTCAGCTACAATTTCAGCTCGTTCTTCCTCAGTCCAGCAATATCTTTCTTCTTTGCCTTTTTTTATCAGATAAAGAGGAGGAGTTGCTATATAAACATAACCTTGTTCAACCAATTCTTTCATATATCTGAAAAAGAAAGTTAGAATTAATGTAGCGATATGACTACCGTCCACATCTGCATCAGTCATGATTACAATTTTATGATAGCGAAGTTTTTCCATATTCAAAGCTTTGCTATCTTCTTCTGTGCCAATACTTACTCCCATTGCAGTGAACATATTCTTTATTTCTTCATTTTCATAGATTCTATGTTGCATTGCTTTTTCAACATTGAGAATTTTACCCCTTAAAGGTAATATTGCCTGAAATCGTCTGTCTCTGCCTTGTTTGGCAGTTCCACCGGCTGAGTCACCTTCAACCAGATATAGTTCACATTTGGCAGGATCTCGTTCAGAACAATCGGAAAGTTTTCCCGGTAAGCCTGAACCTGTCAAAACATTTTTACGTTGAACCAATTCACGGGCTTTACGAGCTGCATGACGGGCTGTAGCAGCTAATATTACTTTATTTACGATTAAACGTGCTTCTTTGGGATGTTCTTCGAGAAAGTTTGAAAGTAATTCGCTGACAATCTGATCAACAAAACCCATTACTTCGGAATTGCCTAATTTAGTTTTTGTTTGTCCTTCAAACTGTGGTTCCTGTACCTTAACTGAAATTATTGCGGTTAGTCCTTCACGAAAATCGTCACCGGTAATATCGAATTTAATTTTTTCGAGCATTCCTGATTTATCAGCATAAGATTTAAGGGTTCGTGTTAAGCCACGTCTGAATCCTGCAAGGTGAGTACCTCCTTCATGGGTATTTATATTATTTACATAAGAATGAATATTTTCTGAAAAGGATGTATTATATTGCATGGCAATTTCGATGGGTGTATTGTTTCTTTCTCCTTCAATACAAATCGGATCTGGCATCAATTTTTCTCTACCAGCATCTAAATATTCAATAAAATCCTTTAAACCATATTCTGAATGGAATATATCTGAAATATACTCCCCGTTTTCATCTTTTTCGCGTAAATCAGTAATTTTTAAAGTAACCCGCTTGTTTAAAAAGGATAATTCGCGTAAGCGGGATGTTAAAATTTCATAACTATATTCCTTGGTAATAAAGATTGTATCATCAGGTAAGAAGGTTACAGTTGTTCCAGTAGCATCGGAATCACCTGTTTCCTTCACAGAATATAAAGGCTTACCAAAAGCGAATTCCTGCATATATGATTTGCCATTACGATAAACTTCTACCTTGAGATGTTTGGAAAGTGCATTTACACATGAAACCCCAACTCCATGCAATCCACCGGATACTTTGTATGATCCTTTATCGAATTTACCTCCGGCATGTAATACGGTCATAACAACTTCAAGAGCCGAACGACCTTCTTTTTCCATCATATCAGTAGGTATTCCACGTCCATTATCGCTAACAGTTATAGAATTGTCTTCATTGATAAAAACATCAATTTTATTGCAATGACCTGCCAAAGCTTCATCAATAGAATTATCAACCACTTCATATACGAGATGATGCAACCCTCTTATATTGATGTCGCCAATATACATGGCAGGACGTTTACGTACGGCTTCCAATCCTTCGAGTACCTGAATATTATCTGCTGTATAAGTACTTTGGTCTTTTACCAATTCTTCGTTTTCGATCTCGCTCATTTTCAAATATTTATTGTATTCTGTAATAAGTTTCAAAAGTACAAAAAATAATTGAGATATACAAGCGAAATTACACGATTTGAATTCCTTATTATTGTATTTCTGAATTTTCTGTTAGTTGTAGATTTAGTTGTTAATAATGAATAAATTATATTATGTATTTTACTTGTCTGATGTAAATTTTTTAATGGTATAATTCAATAGTTCGTTAAACTTTGAAAAAGGTTGTTTTTCAAATGATAAAATCTGAATTCTGTTTATTATTCTTTAAAATAAGATACTTTTTTACTAATTATTTCCAATGGTGTGTATATATTTATTTTATTTCTGACATAGCTTTTGATAATTCAGCTCCAACTTTTGCATTATTGAATACCAATTCGATATTTGCTTCTAAACTTTTTCCTTTTGTTTCATTCTTTATTTCATTTAAAAGAAAAGGTGTAACATTTTTACCGGTAATTCCCTCATTAATCGATTTCTGTAATGCTATTTCTATTGCTGAATCAATAAAACCAAATTCAGGTTCAAATTTTTCGGGAATTGGATTTGCAATTACAGCTCCTCCTTTTAGATTCAGAAGCCATTTAATATGCAACATGTTAGCAATTTCAGTAATACTTTCTGAAAAATGGACTAGTTTATGACCACTCTTTCTGGTATAAAATGCCGGGAATTCATCGGTTTTGTAACCAATAACAGGAACACCCAATGTTTCGAGGTATTCAAGTGTTAATCCTAAGTCGAGAATTGATTTTGCACCTGCACAAACTACAGCAACATTTGTATTTGATAATTCAATTAAATCAGCTGAAATGTCGAAACTTACTGTTGCTCCTCTATGAACACCTCCAATTCCTCCGGTTACAAATACTTTGATGCCAGCAGCTTCTGCAAATATCATTGTAGATGCAACGGTCGTTGCTCCATGCAGTTTTCTTGATATTACAACAGGAATATCCCTTCTGCTAACCTTAATTGCATGAGATGATTTGCCCATTATTTCCAATTCGTCATCATTTAATCCTACTATAATTTGGCCATTTATAATACCGATTGTAGCAGGTATTGCATTGTTTTGCCTTATAATTTCTTCTGTTTTTCGGGCAGTTTCAACATTTTGAGGATAGGGCATTCCATGAGAAATAATGGTTGATTCCAATGCAATAACAGCTTTTTTTTCCAGGATTGCTTGCTTAATTTCAGGTTTGATATTTATATGATTTTTCATTTTTTTTATTTTTCTAATTTTGATATAAGTATTTTTTGATATAATTATTTATCATTTTTAATGAAATTTGCGGATTTACAGCACTTTCTTTTTGCATGGCTATTAATGAGCATGCAGATGCAAAACATGCTGTTTCTTTAATCGTTTTATCCTTTAAATATGAATAAATCAATCCTGCCATATAAGCATCTCCTGCTCCCGAAGAATTTACTATTGAAACATTTCTTCCGCTGATAATTCCATGGATTTCTGAATTTGCATAAAAACTACCTTTTTCTCCCATGCTTATAAACAATTGCTTGACACCTTTATGTAAGAAGTAATCACGCATTTTCAATAAATCATTTTCGTTATTGTATTTAATATCCGACAAAACTTCTGCTTCTTCAATATTTGGTTTGATGGTATGAAATTTCCCAATAAGTTCTTTTGCTTTTTTCGCTTTTGTCGTTGATACCAAATCTATGAAAATATCCTGATTATTAAAACTTTCAGCCAAATAATAAATAGTTTCAGTAGGTAAATTTGTATCAATAACAATAATTTTATGTTTTTCTATTAAATTCCTTTTTAATTCGATGAAGCTCTGTGATATAACTTCAATAATGCTTGTATCAGAAATTGCCAGTTCCGGATTTCCAGAATCATTGGTAATTAAAAGATAAAAAGAAGTTGGCTTTTCATTATGGATTATGCTTTGATTGATGTTTATTTTTAATTCATTAGCATTGGATACAATAACTTTTCCAAACAAATCATTACCAATGGCTGAAATTAATGTAACATTTATTCCTATTCGTTGTATGTTTTCTGCAATATTCCTTGCAACTCCACCTGCAGAAACCAAAACCTTTCCAGGTGTGGAATCTCCTTTTTTAAGGGGTAGGAGAGGCATTCCAATGACATCAACAATTGAAGCTCCGATGATTATAACCTTATTCAGCATTTTTTCAACTTGTTTTTTAAATTGCAAATATACAACAGTATTTATTTATTGTTTTGTTGCAACATTAAATTCTCCCGGCATTTGGAACAAAAACTTATATTCTTTTGATCAATATCTTCAACATAAGTTCCGGAACGCATTACACAATCAGTTATTTGACAATGAATAAGGCCAAAAGTATGACCAAGCTCATGGATAATTTCTTTGGCAAAACGTTCCAATAAAAGATTTGTATCTGCCTCTATGCCATAACGTTCATTGTTCAATCTGTAAATTGAAGCTATTCCTGACCTGCCACCTAAAAATGCTTGTCCAAAGATATATGTAAAAATTGGGATAAATAAATCAACATTTATCAGGCAAATTGTTTTAGAATCGTCAGTAGCATACTCTTTTTCAAAATGATGCAACAATTTATTTGCATCATATTGTCGTCGGTTCGGTTCATAAAAATCACTTAAATCAAGATGTCCTTCCTTTAATTGAACATTAATAAAAAATTCAGTATGAATCTTTTTTATTAGTTTTTGTAGAAAATCATTCTCAAAGTAGCCAAAAGTAACTAATGTGATTTTTTGAAAATTCATTAAGATTTATTTTGTAATTATTTTTGTATTCAGAAATTAAATTTAACAGGACATATTAAATTATTTATTAAATCTTTAATTTTTAAATATTTATCTAAAAACCTCAGGATTTTTTTTATTAAATATTTATTTGTCCGGATAATCTAATTTTCATTTTTTCAATGGTTTACAGCATTTTGGTATTGATAAAAGTAAGATTGTAAATTAAATTTGGTTTATCATATTGAATTTAAGCATTTTGTTTTTAATAAAGTTGAAAGTAAAAATTAAGTTTATTTCCCTTCCTTTATTTTTTTATCTGAAGATTTCAAATCATATTTTTTAATTTTATTATAAAGTGTTGCCCTGTCAACTTGCAAAGCTTTAGCAGAACTTGATATATTCCAGTCATATTTGTTTAAAATCTGAAGTATATGAATTTTTTCCTGTTCATACAAACTTTCAACTGAAGAATGAAAAGTGTTTTTTTCCAGCGGAAGATCTTTCAGTGTTATTTTCTTTCCATTTCCTATTACAATAGCACGTTCAATCATATTTTCGAGTTCGCGGATATTGCCTGGAAAGTCAAATTCTTCCAATCGTTTTATTGCTGATATTTCTATTGGAATTGGTGGTTTGTTCATCGAAATGCAATATTTTTTTATAAAATATTCAGTAAGCAAAGGAATATCATCAATTCTTTCGCGAAGTGGCGGAACATTAATAGTTACAACATTCAAACGATAGTATAAATCTTCTCTGAAACTACCTTCTTCTACCATTTGTTTTAAATTTCTGTTTGTAGCACATATTACCCGGAAATCAGAGCTGATTTCCTTATTTCCACCAACTCTGATAAAAGTTTTGGTTTCGAGAACACGCAGAAGTTCAACTTGCATTTTTGTAGATACGGTAGCTATTTCATCAAGAAAAATAGTTCCATTATCAGCCATTTCAAATCTTCCTTTCCTATTATACATTGCACCGGTAAAAGCTCCTTTTTCATGACCAAATAATTCACTTTCCAGCAGACTTTCGGTTAGAGCTCCACAATGTACGCTTACAAGTGGAAAATACTTGCGAAGCGAATTGGAATGAATGGCTTTGGCAATTAGCTCTTTACCAGTTCCGCTTTCACCAGTTATTATTACAGATGAATTTGATTGAGATACACTTTCTACCTGATGTAATACCTTTTTCATAGCTTCGCTATTCCCAATAATATCCTCTACGTTTTCTAATTTTACGATTCTATCTTTCAGTATTTCATTTTCATGTGAAAGTAAAATTTGTTTTGAAGCATTTCTGATTAAATGTGACAAATCATCAGGATCGAAAGGTTTGGTAATATAATCAAAAGCACCATCTTTCAGAGCCTGTACTGCTGTGTCGACAGTGGCAAACGCAGTCATAACTATGATAATAGATTCATTTTTCAGCGATTTTATTCTTCTGAGTAATTCCATTCCATCCATACCAGGCATTTTAATATCCACTAAAATAATATCAAAATAAGCTGATTCAATTTTAAAAAGTGCAACTTTTGCATTTTCAGCACATTCAACGTGATATCCATCTTCTATAAACCAATTATAGAGAGAATCCCTAACAGAATCCTCATCGTCAACAATTAATATTGAAATTTTTTTATTCATTTTATGTAGTTGTAATTTCTTTTTTTAATGGTAATAATAATGATATACTTGTTCCTTTTCCTGATTCTGATTTTACATTTATTTTGCCATCGTGACTTTGAATTATTCCATGAACAATCGGTAATCCCAAGCCTGTTCCTTTTTCATTATGTTTTGTCGAAAAAAATGGTTCGAAAATATGAGGAATATCTTCGTTTGAAATACCAATGCCATTATCAATTATTTCAATTATAATATGTTCACTGTCCGGATTATATGTTTTGAAAACAATTTCTCCATTTTCAGAAACTGCATCCGAAGCATTTACTAAAATGGCAATACAAGCTTGTTTTATTTGATTTGGACTGCAGTAAACCAAATCTGAATTGGCAGCAAAATCTGTTATAAAACTTACTTTGGCAATTTTCATTGAATGATTCATTAACTCACTTGTTTCATGCAATACTTCATGCAAATGTTTGTTTTCGAAAAAGTTTTTATCTTTTCTTGAAAAATCAAGTAAACCTTTCACTATATCACCACATCTTTTTGTTTCACTTTCTATCATTTTAAGATGTTTTAATATGGATTCTTTTTTTGCTGTATCTATATTTTGATTAAGAAGTTGTTTGTGAACCAATTTAGTATAAATAAGAATACCCGAAAGAGGATTGTTAATTTCGTGAGCTACTGATAGCGATAATTTTCCTAATGATGCAATTCTTTCAATATTAATAAGTTCATTTTGAGCCTGACTTAATTCTTCTGACTTAATTCTAACTTTATATTCAAGTTGTTGAGACCAATTATGTAATTCATTATTAGCTTCCTGCAAATTATCCAACATGTGATTAAAAGCTTCCGAAACTAATTTCATATCATCTAATTGATTTGGTTTTATTTCTAATCTGGTATCTTTGTCGCCTTTTGATACCGCATCACTGGCTTTAATTAAGTCGTTTAAAGGATTTTTTATTCTTCTGCGTGTAAAAAATATTAAAAACCCAATTAGTAACAATGTTGTCAATGTTGCTAATATATAAAAGTCCTGACTTGATTTTTCCAATGTTTCATCGAGATCATTTAATGGAGTTTTTATTATTAGTGAGCCTAAAACTTTATCTGTTTTATTATGAGCATGGCAAGAACTGGTATAACAGGAACTTTCATTTTCAATTGGGGAATTGATGAGCAAATGCCTGTGTATATTATTATTTTGGTACATTTTACATTCACTGTTTACTTCAATAACTTTATAAAAACTATCTTGCTGGGGAAACATCGATTTTATACTTTCATGACATTCCAGACAATTGGGATTGTTGTGTCCTGTTGGATTTGAAGAAAAAGACGAATATATAAGTTCTTCTTTATTGTTGTACAAATTTACTTCATCAACTCCTGACATTCTATTAATTACATTAAGGGTGTTTTGAATTGATTCTCTGTTGTTTTCGAGCATTGATTGATAAAGTGCACTTTGAACAAGCAATGCTGCATTAGTACCTCTTTGATGAATTAATTTTTTCATATATCCTTCATTTACAGATCTGAAAATAACTCCAAACGATACAAAAAGAAAAACAGATAAAATTATTATAATGAAAACAACACGACCATAAATTGAAGATCTGAGTCTTAAATATTTTTTAATTAATGGATTTTCGGATAAATGATTGATTTTTAATTTCATTATTTCCATATTTTTTAATAACTACAAATTTAATTAAATTTTATTCAATGTGTTGAAAAAATCAACAATATTTTTGTTTCTGTTTTTTTTGCTGATTGATGTAGACAAAAAATCACTTTACTTTTGAAATTTGTAGATATAATATTTTATATCTTTCTTCTTGAATTTTATATAAAAATATGTATAGTATGTCTTGATATCTTGACCCATATCAGACGTGTTCATTAACAAAAAAATAAAACAAAAATCTTATGAAAACTTTAAAAC
>CAIZXK010000594.1 GCA_903936865.1 uncultured Bacteroidales bacterium
TGCCTATTCATAAAACATTTTGCAAAATCCTTACTTCCTTCAAGCATCGCAGCTTCTTTTTGAGGACCAATTACCGGAATATGTTTAATTTCATTATCATTTAAAAAGAAATCATGAATGCCCAACACTAAAGGAATTTCCGGACCAACAATTACCATCTGAATATTATTTTTAATCACAAACAATCTAATAGCAGGAAAATCAACAATATCTACTGAAACGTTTTTGCCACAAGCCATAGTACCCGCATTACCAGGTGCAATAAACAAATTGTTTAATTGCTTGCTTTGATTGATTTTATAAGCTATAGCATGCTCTCTGCCACCCGAACCCAAAAGAAGTATATTCATTTTGTTTTTTTTGCAAAATAACGAAAAAATACTAATTATCTAAATTTTTTTAATAAGCTTTAGTAATTTAGTTTCCTAACTAATCGATTTTAAATTAATTTTGTAATTGAAATTATATAACAAAAAAACATTTTTAACGTTTCAGAATAAATATATAATAAAAATATGACAGACAAAATATGCATACTTTGGGCAGATGACGAAATTGATTTATTAAAACCACATGTAATGTTCTTAACTGCAAAAGGTTACAATGTGATAACTTCAAACAGTGGTGGTGAAGCAATAGATTTATTAAAAACAAATGATGTTGACATCATTTTTTTAGATGAACAAATGCCTGGTTTATCGGGAATTGAAACATTAATTCAAATGAAAAATACGAACCCGAGTATTCCTGTAGTAATGATTACAAAAAGTGAAGAAGAATCAATTATGGAGGATGCTATTGGCTCTAAAATATCTGATTATCTGATTAAACCTGTAAATCCAAATCAAATTTTATTATGTTTGAAAAAAAATCTGGATACCAAGCGATTAGTAGGAGAAAAAACAAGTCACTCATACCAACAGGAATTCCGAAAAATAAGTATGGAAGTTTCTGGCAGAATTAATCATTCAGAATGGGTTGATGTTTATAAAAAACTAGTTTATTGGGAACTTGAATTGAAAAAATCTCAGGATGAAAGCATTATGGAAATCCTTAAAATGCAGAAGAATGAAGCTAACCAACAGTTTTGCAGATATGTTGAAAGAAATTACCTGGATTGGGTAAAACCAACATCAAACGATAAACCAATTCAATCTCATACTATTTTAAAAGAAAAACTGTTCCCATTGCTAACTGATGAAAAACCAACATTTTTATTAGTTGTTGACAACCTTAGATATGATCAATGGAAGGTATTACAACCAGTTATAGAAGAATATTTGAAAGTGGAAACCGATGATATTTATTACAGCATTTTACCTTCAGTAACACAATATGCCCGAAATGCTTTATTTGCAGGTTTAATGCCATCCGAAATAAGCAAAAAATATCCTCAATTATGGTTGGATGAAGACGAAGAGGGAACAAAAAATCAATTTGAACCGGATTTATTGAACGAAAATTTACGTAGATTCGGAAAGGATATTAAAACTTCATATCACAAAGTACTTAACTTAAGTTTTGGCAGAAAATTAGTTGACAATCTTCCTAATCTTATGAAAAACAGACTTAATGTTATTGTATATAATTTTGTTGATATGCTTTCACATGCCCGTACTGAAATGGATATTATTCGTGAACTGGCTGATGATGAATCTGCATACCGTTCATTAACTCTATCCTGGTTTGAACATTCTCCATTATTTGATATAATTAAATTTTTAAGTGAAAAGAATGTGAATGTTGCAATTACCAGTGATCATGGATCAATAAGAGTAAATAATCCAATAAAAGTAAAAGGTGATAAAAACACAAGCACAAACTTACGGTACAAAATAGGCAAAATGCTGGATTACAATGAAAAAGAAGTTTTTGTAATTAAAAATCCAACAGAAGCTTTTCTACCAAAATTAAATGTTACCTCTTCCTATATTTTTAGTAGAAGTAATGACTTTTTCGCATATCCTAATAATTATAACTATTATGTTAGTTATTATCTCAATACATTTCAACATGGAGGTATTTCAATGGAAGAGATGCTGATACCTTTTATTGTTTTGAGAAATAAATAAGCGTAATAAAAGTTTAAAATAATTCAATTTACTGGATTTTTAAAAAAATGAATTCCAAAAATTTGGTTTTTACGGTCAAACAATTTTAAATCTTTTTTTCTTAACATTGGGAAAAGGATTATATCAATGTTATGCGATAAAAATCCATTTTAACAGATGTCCTATTTTTTCAAAAATAAATATAGATGCAACAAATATATAAAGAAATCCAATTAAATGATTTACCTCAAGTAGCTCAAAATATTCTGGAAAAATTTAATTCAAATAGAATATTTGCTTTTTTTGGCAAAATGGGAGCTGGTAAAACTACTTTAATCAAGTCAATGTGTAATTATTTGGGTGTAGATGATATCGTTTGTAGTCCAACATTTTCAATAATTAATGAATATCATACAGTAACAGAAGAAAGTATTTTTCATTTTGACTTTTACCGTATTAAATCGGAAAAAGAAGCTTTTGATATTGGTTATGAGGACTATTTTTATAGTGGCAATTATTGTTTTATTGAATGGTCTGAAAAAATAGCAGAACTTTTACCTCAAAATTACGTAAAAATCCTGATTGATGAAAATGAAGATTCAAATAGCAGAATCATCATTTGCGAAAAAAAATAAAAATGGAAAAAAATCAGGAAGGTTTTTTAAAATTCTCTTCAGAAGGCTTAATGCCTCAAGAAGAAATACTTGAGATTAACAAACAGCAAACATCATTAAGTATTGGAATACCTAAAGAAGTTTTAAATAATGAAAACAGGGTAGCATTAGTGCCTGAAGCAGTTAGTTTATTAGTTGCAAATGGGCATAATGTCTATATAGAAAATGAGGCTGGAGTTGCAGCACATTTTGAAAATTCTGAATATGCAGAATCCGGAGGTAAAATTGTATATAGCAATGAAGAAGTATTTAAATCGGACATAATTCTCAAGGTTGCTCCTTTAAGTTCAGCTGAAATAGGATTACTTAAAACTCGTCAAACGATTATTTCTGCATTAAATATTGCAAATCGGAACAAAGATTATTTCAAGGAATTATCTCAAAAAAAAGTTACTGCAATAGGTTTTGAATACATTAAGGATAAAACAAAAACTTATCCGGTAACTCGTTCAATAAGCGAAATAGCTGGAAATACTTCAATTTTGCTGGCAGCTGAATATTTATGTGATTCCAAAATTTCGAAAGGAATAATGTTGGGAGGAGTTTCTGGAATTACGCCAACGGAGGTTGTTATTATAGGAGCTGGAACAGTTGCAGAATATGCTGCAAGAGCTGCCATGGGATTAGGTGCTTATGTGAAAGTATTTGATAATTCCATTTACAAACTAAGACGATTACAAAACAATCTGAATGCCAGAATATTTACATCTATAATTGAGCCCAAGGTATTGCTAAAAGCTTTAAAAACTGCTTATGTTGTTATTTGTGCATTACATTCGAGTAATGGAAGAACGCCATGTATAATTACTGAAAATATGGTTAAAGAAATGAAGCAAGGCTCAGTAATTATTGATGTTAGCATAGATCAAGGTGGATGTGTAGAAACATCAGTTATTACATCACATAATAATCCTGTTTATATAAAACATGGAGTTACACATTATGCCGTCCCAAATATTTCATCAAAAGTTCCTCATACAGCTTCTTATGCTTTAAGCAATTGTTTTGCACCTATCTTACTGAATATCGGACAAGAAGGCGGAGTAGATAATATGTTGAAATCAGATTATGGAGTGCGTCAGGGAATTTATATTTTTAATGGTATTGTAACTAATAAGTATATTGCAGATACTTACCAACTCCCATTTCAGGATATTGAATTACTGATGGCAGCATTCAGATAAAAAAGTATCTTATTTTTAATTTGTTTCAAAAAACCTTTATAAATAAAAAAACCTTCACAAAATGAAGGTTTTTTTATTTTCTAAGATTTAATTGTCTTAGCTATCTATTAATTCTTTAAAATATACATTTGTATATTAAAAGAAAAATTTTCACCTCCAGTTATAACAACTGCTTTTTCAACAAATCCAAAATAATCACCATCAGAATATGTATTGTCGCTATTATTGTCTTTCCATGCCATTACATAATATTTACCAGCTGCAAGTGTACCAAAGGATACCGATGCTCCAGTGTAACTAACGGAATTTACTTTTGCATCAAAAGTTGCTTTTGAATGAAGTTCAATTTTAGTTCCAGATAACGATGCACTTGCTGGAATTATTTTATTTGTATATTGTGCATCTGTAGAAGTAAATTTTGAAATATTAATATTTACTTTCCCTGTTGTTGGTTTGTCATCGTCTTTTTTGCAA
>CAIZXK010000595.1 GCA_903936865.1 uncultured Bacteroidales bacterium
AACTCCAATTCATCTATTGAATAATCTTTAAAGTTAATTATTAAAGAAAATATTTGTTCAATATTTGTATTATTTAATTCTGATATAATAATGTTTTTAAAAAGTACTCTTGCATTATCGCAAGCACTGAAAGTCCATGGATTTATCCATTCAATGATAATTAAATTTTTAAGTTGAATTGAATGGGTCGTATCATGTGGTGGTTCGCTTAATATTACATCATTTAGCTTAGTTCCATCTTCTATTTCATCAATTTGAAATTGATTATTTCTAAATACTATTACTTTTTTCATTTAAAAAATTTTTAGTCATTATTTTTTAGTCATTGAAAATATAGATATAGTTTCCTCATATACAGAAATTTTTATCGTATAAAACCTTTTCCGTAAAATTAAGTTAACTCTTTTGAAAGTCTGTCAAAAAGTTGTGTTCCATACTCAGTTCTTTCTTTTCCACCTTGCTCAAATTCAACTATATATTTACCTATTTCCCAATAGGTTTGTACCAAAATGGTATTTATATTCTGGCTGGCTTTTTGCCTGCCTTCATGGAGTAATAGCCCAATCTGTCCTATTAAATTTTTATATTGATGTTCCTGTATTTTCATCTTGTAGTTATTTAAAAGAATTGTCTTTAGTTGATAAAAGGTTTACTTTTTGTTCGACTGGAATATAAAATGAAAATTCATTATCAAGTTTCTGAAGATATTGTTTAACTTCATTGTCAGTCTGTGAACGAGTTAAAACATTTTTATCAGAGATAATTATAGTATGTCTTTTGGAACGACTTGTTGCTACATTGAAAAGTCTTGTTTCTAATGACCTATGATAGCTTGAATTGGGTATTACAAATATTGTAATATCAGTAGTTAAACCCTGAACTCTTGATACTGTTTCTATCAGTAGGCTTTTGTGATAGCCAACTGTTTGAAAAATACTTTTTTGAAGTGCTTTTGTTGTTTCAATAAAATAAGACAGAACAGAAATATGCAAATTTTCATTTGTAGATAAAAGGTGCATTACTAATTCTGTTGTTAGTTTCAAAGCTTGTTTTGGCTTCAAATCTCCTACTTTTAAATCAGTTTTGATAAGTGTCGGGCCTCCTTGCGAAAAGAAATATTTTCTAATGTCAAATGCAGTTTCACTAAACGAAAGTCTGATGTCCTTCTTTGCTCTTGAATTTAAACTGCCTTTGTAAAAAAGACTAGTATAACTTGCCGCTCTCTCAGTAAGCCGATGCGTTTCTGTTAATTGAAAAATGGGCATTGAAGCATTATCGGAAAGGGCTTTAAGTCCGTCAACTAATGCTCCATAGTTTTTTCGATTTACTTTGTCGTCACATAATGCTACCACAGGCGGCAATTGTTTTGTGTCACCTATCCAAATATTCTTTTTACCTAAAAGTTTTGCACCTCCAAACATTCCTAGTAATGCCTGACTTGCTTCATCAACTATTACATATTCAAAAGGAGGCTCATTAAATGTCTGTGCTGCTAGTCCGCTAATGATGTAAAAGGTTGATAAAATTAGATTTCCTGGCTGTGGGTTTACATCTTTTGTTTGTTTCAAATCTTTTATAGCTCTTACTTCATCAACAGAAAGTTTTGTCTTGAAAATCCGATGTTCTTCTAAAAGACTTTGTAATGCTGGTTTCTCAACTATTTCAATCAATGCTCTATTAGTCAAGGCTGTTACTAAAACGGTTTTACCTTGTTGACATAGTTTTTCGCAGATTTCAGCTATTAAATATGTTTTACCTGTCCCAGGCGGGCCTTGAATAATTAATGTATCTTGTAGGGTTAATTGCGTTAATACAAAGTTGGAAATATCTTTTTTGTTGTCAAGTAATGAGTGTGTCCAATCAGAGAAACTAAAATCTTGGTCAAGAATTCTATTCACTGATTCATTGCTCTCATTCTGTACAATTTTTTGCAGATTAGCGATATATTCAAATGGTGGCTTGTTGGGACCAAGAATTAAAATCATACCTTCTGCATCCTGTATATGAGTTGAAAATTCTAATTCAACACCTCTAAATCCTGCAATGCTAAAATCTTTTTCATTTGAGGGTGCTTGCCAAATGCAAACAATTTCTGAATAATTAGTTTTTGCTTTAATTAAATCACCATAAGTTTTATTCTCCCAATTTCTGTAATCTCTTAGCTCTTTTTGCACTGTGAAGCAGTAAAGATATTCGCCTTGTCTTGGCAGTCCTCGTTTATTGGAGAATTTTAATATCATTTCCCCATCTTGAAATTTTAAAAATTGAGCAACAAAAAGTTCTTCCCTGTCTTTTAACAAAAATAAAGCAGAGGTATCTAATTTCTGCTTAAAAACCTCTGTTTGTGCTCTAAGTTCTTCTTCTAAAAATTGCCAATGTTCTTGTCTGCTATAAATCATTAGTGCATTTGTTTTGGATTATCATTACCTTCAAGTTTAACACTTGTATTTATATCGTAAAATCTGTATTCATCAAATGCTTTAGCTACACTAAAATTAGGTGCATCTAGTTGAAAATGAACATTTTTAACAAATCTGAAAACAGAGGCAAAATTTACTAAATCATCTAAAGTAAATGTATCTGTTTCAAATCTTACAAAAAATTCAGAATTAGCCCTAAGCAATCCTTTTAATTCAAGAAATTCAAGATGACCACCACCTCGATGTACCCAAAACATTGCATTGGGCTTACTTAATTGTATCCATTCATTTGGATTAATTTTGAACTTCCAGTTTGAATTTTTATAGCTTTTTACGACTAGAGGAAATTCTATATCATTTTTATAAACACCATTAATAATAGATTTATTTCCAATCCCTTGTGTAAAAATATAACCTTCATCTTGATTAGTAAGTTTTTGCATAACAAGTTTCCTTGCTTCTTCATTTTCTTCTATTTGTCTTTGTTTGTCAATATCAGAACTACTGCCATTACCACCATTTTCTTCATATTTACTGTCATAAAGTTCAACTAATTGCTCTAATTGCTTAATAGTAATGTTCTTTTCTAATAATAACTTACTTAGATTTTCAGAGATTGAATCAGGTACGAATAAGTTTGTTTCATTATTTAATAAGAATTTTATTCTACTTTTAGCTTCATCCAAAGTTAAACTTGTTTCTCCAATGATTTCATCAAGAATCTCAGCCTTTTCAATATTCGTAATAATTTCATCATCACTGATTAATAAAAACCTTTTTTCATAAATCTCACCAAATATTTGTTCAGCAATTTTTCTATTCTTGTTCATCCACAAATATAGCTTGCGAATAACATCCTTTTTTTCTTCTCTTTCGTTTACATCTCTTAATACAGGCTTAATAAGTTTTGAAATTTCTTTAGCAATTTGTTCTTGATTTCTAACTCGATTCTCTGGCAATTCTAAAAATATTTCTTTAGCAAGTAGTTCTCCTCTTACATTATAGCCTAATTCATTTGCAATGTCTTTAAGGCTTTCATCAATATTGTCATCATCAAGAAATAAATCGTCTTTAATACAATATAATCCGTTTTGATTTGGCAATATGGGATTTGTTTTTTGATTAACTAGATTCGCAAAATCATTTGAAAACAAAAAGGTGATAAATTGATTTAACCATTTTAGAAATTTATCACTGCTAGAGAATTGTAATTTCTGAAATGAACTTTCAATATTTTTGTCTTCTGCAATGGAATTTATAATCCATTTGATTTCCAATTTATCTGCTTCAATCCATATATTATCCGACCATGCTGATATTTCTCTTCTTTCATTATGGTCTTCAGGGAAAACAGTTCTGCAAAACTCGAAGATGGTTTCTCTTTTTTCTTTTTGGAAATCTTTAACTATTGGAAATAGAGAAATTAAATAATCACATCCTTTTGAAATATTATCATTTTTGCCATCTTTAAAGGTTTTGTTAATATGTTCGATTACAAACTCTTGATTAGTTTTTGAAGGGAATAACCAAAAATGTTCATTCGACTCTGAATTTAATATGTTAACTCCCTGATAACACAGCTTAATTCTTATGTCATCATTTAAAATAGTTAATACTTCTTTAAGATGTTCATCAATATTATCATCGATACTTAAGTCTTTCAGGAAACAGAACTCGCCCAATTGATTTGGAATTATTTTAACCTTATTTTGTGTGATGCTTATTATTACATTTTCGTCCTTGCTAATTATCTTGTAAAGATTATTTAACCAGTTAATTGGAATAATTTCTTTTAGTTTAAGCTTTTCTTGAAGTGTATCAATGTTTTTATGAGAAACAGTCCATGAAATAATTGTTTCAAGGTCTAGGTAGTATTTTTTGTCCCAAATAATTTCATACCATTCATGAATATGCTCCTGTAATGGAAGGATAAAATATTCATCAAGATTACATAATTCCCAAATGCTATCTCGTATTTCTTTCTTAGAATGATATGGAAAATCAACAGTTGCTTCTTCTTTTACAATTGATGTACGTTCTCCTCCCACAATATCTACAATGGGTATTTTTATTAAAAAATCTCTAATTGGTAAAATTATTTCATTATTATACCAATCCTGATTTATCCATAATCTTTCTTTTGGTTTCTTTATTCTTGCTAAGTTATATAGACTGCCCCATTGTTGCCGTTGACTAGCAAATTCAACAAATTGAAGATACAAATTAATAGCTTGTTTCATCAACTCGCTATTTTTTGTAGTATCACTATCAGTTGAACCTGTTAAACTCACACCATCTCTTGGTTCGGTTGGTTCAAATAAAATACTATTTATAATAAAAGGTAGATTTAATTCATCTGTACCTATCATTGGAAAAGCCATGAATAATCTAGGAATTTCCTTTTCAAGTTTAAGAATATCATATCCATTTTCTTTCTTAATAAGAGGAATGATTATACTAATTTTTTCTGTTTTTGAAGAAGCAAAATATAGTATTTCTGAATGTTCATTTTCAATTCTTATTTCATATACTTCAATATTATTAATAATTTCAATTTTTTTCTTTGAAAAAGTAGTGCAAAACTCATTATGATTTAAAATAGCACTTTCTATTGTTGGTATATTAATTAATGTAAAAGCAATACATTTTGAAAAATCGTTTAAACTTAATTTTGCATATTCCAAAGATTCTTCATTCAAATTATAAGTAAAAGTAGTTCTGAATCTTTCAATGTTTTGCACAGAAAATTTATCAGATTTTAAAATACTTTCTTCGGCACTACTTATACTTGCGACTATACTATTGGTGATTTGTTCTGTTGTTTCGCCAGTTCTATCTAATGTTAAAGAAAACTCTTTATATGAATCTTCATTCTTGTAAACACCCTTAACATCAACAATTTCAGAAAGCAAATGAGTTGTCATAAAACCAGTGCCAAATCTTCCAAGTATTGAAGGTGCAGTTGCAAATGCTTTTAGTTCGCTTTCTTTATCTTCTGAAGATAATCGTCGAATAAGTGAAATTATGTTTTTATTTGTAAAGTATCCATTATCATGCGAAAATTCGAACTTTTTATCTCTTAATGAAATATTTATATTTACATTATTTGTACCATTTACTTGACAAATTGTAGCATTATCGCAAGCATTCTGTATTAGTTCCCAAATTAAACGCCGTGCTGTTCCTTCTTTATTAATTCCTTGTCTTAATGTTCGTAATTTTTCTAATATATTTTTTGATGACATGCGATTAAACATATCAATTACTTCCTTGTCAATTTCTAATATTTTGCTCATATTGTAATAAAATTGGGTTTATTCATAATATTCAATTATTCGTTCAATGATATATTGTGGAACAGAATTTCTATATTCAATTTGCTCAATCCAGTTATTATAAGAATCGTATTTATATTCCCATGTAAAAATTTCTACCTTTTCATCTTCAAATCTTTTAGCAATATTCCCATAAACATCATATTCATATTTCATAACTAAATATCTACTATTATTAGAAACTTTAAATTTTGCTACAAGTTTATTTTGTTCATACTCATATTGAAGTATATCACTATATATTCTTGTATTTGAGTAATCTTTATTATAGCATTCTTCTTCAAATTCTATAAGTAGTTTGTTTTTAAAACTTTGATATATTATCTTATGTATTTTATTTAATGTTTCTTTATAAAAAAATGTACTTTTAATACAACTTATATTATTATCTTCATCATATTCAATTTCTTTGCAATATGTTTTATTTCCTTCAATATTATAAGTAGATGTGTCGATTAAATTATTATCATTATAAATATTAATAGTTTTTGATTCTATATCTCCATTTTCATTATATGTTATTTCTTCAATAAGTAATCCATTTTTATAATTATAATCTGTTTTGCCAATCATTTCATTATCAAAACTGTAAGTATTCAATTCAATTAAAACATTGTTGTTATAAATATATTCTGTTTTTGAAGTTAGAGTTTCTTCCTCATCTGTTTCACCATAATAATACTCTTTCATTTTTTTATTTTGCTGGTTGAATTCATATTCAAATTTTTCCACAAAAATATCATCTGACTGAAGCAGTATTTTTTTAAAAATAAAACCATTTTTGTTAAATTCAGAGTATTTATCATGTTTATATTCTTCTTTCCATTTGCGTTCCCCTTTTGATAATTTACCAAATTTAGCTGCTATTTTATAGGATTTTACATCCATCTTTTTAACTTTTCCAAAAAGTTCTAATTCTTTTAAATCATTATCCAGATTCTCTTCTGGTTCTGATGTTGCTACGTAATTTAATTTCTCTTTCATTTCTGAATGTATTTATTTATACTATTTTTTTAAACTTAATAACCCATTCCTCTGATTTTCTCAATCGATTTCAATATAATTTCATTCGTTGCCGGAAGTTCAAAATCGGGTTCTATTTTATGAAAACCAACAGCTGAAATGGCGTCTTTAATTGCAAGCCAAACCGAAAATGCCAGCATAAGAGGAGGTTCTCCAACAGCTTTGCTCTGATGTATGGTATTGTAATTAGGTGCATCCTTCAACAAAGCAGTTCTGAAATCCGCAGGAATATCATTTACAGTCGGAATTTTATAAGTATCAGGCGAATGATTCATCAATCGACCATCCTTATCCCATTTTATACTTTCAGTTGTAACCCAACCCACACCCTGAATAAAACCACCTTCCACCTGACCGATATCAATCATTTCATTGATAGAATTTCCAGTATCGTGCAAAATATCAGTACGTAATAGTTCATTTTGTCCGGTCAAAGTATCCACTTTTACTTCCGAAACTGCCATTCCAAAAGCATAATAGTGAAAAGGATGTCCTTTTCCGGTTTCCCAGTTGAAATAAATATTGGGTGTTTTGTAAAAACCTGTCGAACTTAGACTTATCTGATTAATATAAGCTTTAGAAATCAATTCTTTAAAAGATATATTTCTATCGGGATGTATTTTATCGAAAACCATATTGTTATGAAATACAATATTTATAAGTTCTGAAGGATTTGGATGTGTTTTTTTATTAAATTCTGTTAAAACAACAGTAATTAGTCTTTGCTTAATTGTATCAATTGCATTTTTAATTGCCATTCCATTCATATCACTCCCTGAAGAAGCAGCTGTTGCCGATGTATTAGGAACTTTTGAAGTATTAGTTGCATTTACCTTAATAAATTCAGGAGAAATACCCAGTTCAATAGCAGCAATTTGTTGCATTTTTGTATGCAATCCCTGACCCATTTCTGTACCCCCATGATCTACCAGCACAGTTCCATCGAGATAAATGTTAACTAAAGCTCCAGCTTGATTCAGAAATGCTGTAGTAAATGAAATTCCGAATTTTACAGGTGTTAAAGCCATTCCTTTTTTGTAAAATTCGTTAGTTGCATTAAATTCATCAATTTCTTTTCTTCTTTTCAGATATTCAGATGAATTGATTAATTGATTATAAATGGTAAAAAGTCGGTTGTTTTCTACAACTTCATCATAATGAGTTGTATTTCGGTCATTTATTCCATAGAAATTCTTATCCCTAATTTCAGAAGAATCTTTTTTCAGGAAACGGGCAATTCGGTCAATTGCATTTTCAATCACCGCAATTCCCTGTGGACCACCAAATCCCCTGAAAGCAGTATTTGATGGTAGATTGGTTTTCCATGCTTTGCCTATTACTGAAATGTTGGGAATAAAATAGCTGTTATCAGCATGCAAAACTGCTCTTTCTAAAATTGCCATCGACAAATCAGCTGCAGCTCCGGCATCTGAATTTAGTTCAACCTTATAGGCAGTAATCATGCCATCATCATCAAAACCAATTTCATAGTTAGAAATAAATCGGTGACGTTTGCCTGTCATAATCTGATCATCATCACGAAAAAGGTGAATTTTTACAGGTCTTCTGGTATGATGTGCGAGCAAAGAAGCCCATGCTGCTATATGATTTCCCTGAGTTTCCTTTCCACCAAAGCCACCACCCATTCTTCTGACTTCAACTACTACTTCATTGCGTGGAATTCCCAGAACTTCAGCAACAATAGTCTGTGTTTCGGAAGGATGTTGAGTAGAAGCAAATACTGTAAATTCATTCATCTCGCCAGGGATACACAGGCTGGTTTGTGTTTCCAGATACCAATGCTCCTGAGCTCCGGTTTTTAGCATACCACTTAGTTTGTGTTTTGCTTTTTGCATGGCTTCATCTGCATTGCCTCTTTTAATTACTCTTGGAGTATTTAGCAACTGATTATATTGAATAGCCTTTTCGATGCTCAATATAGGTTTTAGAATTTCATATTCAACCTCAATAAGCTTTTCAGCTTTTTGAGCAATTTCTATTGAATCAGCTGCAATAAGAAACATAGCCTGACCAATAAAATTCACTTTATCCTCAGCAAGACATGGTTCGTCATGTATTACAGGTCCCATCTGATTAGCTCCCGGAATATCTATATAGCATAAAACTGCCTTTACACCATTTAGTTTCTTAGCTTTTTCCAGATCAAATGAAATAATCCGGGCATGCGCGTGCGGACTGTAAACCACTTTTCCAAAAAGCATCTGAGTTCCGGTATCCATATCATTAATATAAACTGATTTGCCGCTAACATGCTTAATGGCACTGTCGTGATATAGTTTATTTTCTATTGTTTCCATAAGATTAATCTTTGTGATTCTTTTTTCTAAATGGTTTAATTACTTTCATTCCAGAATTTCAATAACAGATTTTTACAGACTAATTTTCTGTATTCTTTCTCTGCACGGGCATCAGAAATAGGGGAGAACTCATTTTCTAAAATTATCAAAGCTTGCTCTACTGTTTTTCTTTCCCAGCTTTTTCCGGTAAGATAAATTTCAGTTTCAGAAGCTCTTACAATTGTAGCAGCCATTCCCCCATAAGCTATAATAATTTCCTCAATTTTATTTTCATTATTTAATTGCAGTCGAAATGAGGCACTTACTGTAGAAATATCCAGATCTTTACGATTTGAAACTTTATAAGTTTTAATTATTGTATTTTGAGGTATTA
>CAIZXK010000596.1 GCA_903936865.1 uncultured Bacteroidales bacterium
CGAAACAGTTCCCGCTTCCGATTTGATTCATATCGATTTTGGTGTCTCGGGGGAAGCTACATTTATTCAAGTCGCTAAAGGTGAGTGTATAAAAGTCACTCTCTTACTCCGGGAAGAGCAGCTGCATTTGCTCGAGCGTAACAAACACATATGGACTACTGTGAAATGCAGGGAAATCTGTGATAAGAAAGGAGAAGCGACTACCTTGTTTTTGGCAGCCCGGGTGTATAAAACCAATTATTAAATAGGAGAATTTGCCATATAAGCCTTAATTATAAATTCCATTATTCTGAAGAAGGCCTCAGCTGGTGCTGAGTTTTGCCATAGCGAGGCAATCTCATCAACCCATCAGCTGGCACCTGTTTGCAACCCATCTCAGTATAAATTATCCCAACCACCACTCCTTGCCGGACAGCAACTCATAGTAACCATTTTGGCTAAGTCAGATGCGTAGGTAAAGGTCAGATGAATTGGACTACCCGCCAAAATTGGGCAAGCCATAACAATACGAAAAGTACACGGAAGAATTTCATAATTTTTAAAAACGCAGATGCGATCAATGAATATATCTTAAATTTCCACAACATTTTTTTTAAATAAAAACACTCAACCTATCATTAAATATATAATAGTAGCTATATTTGCAAATTATATGATAGGTTAAGCTTATGACAAAAAATACGATGGGGAACAAACTTCCCCGAAAACTGGAAGAAAAAATGCAGATAGTGGGCGAACAGATAAAGTTAGCCCGTCTGAGGCGTAATCTTAGTATTGTCCAGATTGCCGAGCGGGCAATGGTTTCTGTGTTAACCGTTTCGCGTGTAGAAAAAGGATTGCCTACAGTTGCTATCGGTATATTTTTACGTGTTTTATATGCATTGCAATTAGATGATGATTTTCTTGGTTTAGCCAAAGATGATTTAATGGGTAAAGCATTGCAGGATATGGGTTTAAAAACAAGAAAAAGAGCCGCAAAAAAGGAGTAGTTTATGCAAAAAATATGGGTTTATGCAGATTTCGATTGTATAAAAGAATTACAGTTAATAGGTGAACTTAGTTTTGAAAGCCTCCGTGGTTCTGAAATTTATAACTTTCAATATAACAAAGAATGGCTTGCTAAACATAATGATATCTTGTTGAGCAACGATATCAACAATTATCCGGGTATGCAATATACAAATGCAGGAAAAGACATTTTCGGATGTTTTTCAGATGCATTACCCGATCGTTGGGGTCGTTTGTTACTTAACAGAAGAGAGCAAATTCTGGCAATCGAAGAAAAACGTCCGGTAAAAAAGCTTACTTCATTCGACTATCTTATTGGAATTGATGATTTTTCACGAATGGGAGGCTTTCGCTTCAAAACAAATATCAATGGAGATTTCATTAATCAGCATTCATCGTTTCATATTCCTCCAATTACAAGTTTACGAAATCTGATGCAGGCCTGCAAAGAAATTGAACTTAGTGAAGAAAAAAACGAATTGCCAGATAAAAAATGGATTAATCAATTGATTTTACCAGGAACTTCATTAGGTGGAGCAAGGCCAAAAGCCAGTATAATTGATGAAAAAAGCAACCTTTATATAGCGAAATTTCCTTCAGCAAATGATAATTATGATGTTGGTCTTTGGGAACATTTTTTACATCTTTTGGCACATAAGACAGGGATAAATGTGGCTTCTACAAAAGTGATTGAGGGATTGGATAAGCACCACACCTTGCTTTCCGCACGATTTGACAGAACAAAAGAAGGGAAACGTATTCATTTTGCATCAGCAATGTGCATGCTTGGACGTTCGGATGGTGATAATTATTTGGATGGTTATGGATATTTGGATATTGTAGATTTTATTCTGAAAGCTTGTACCAATGCAGAAAATAATCTCAGAGAACTCTATCGCAGGATTGCATTTAATATCTGCATTGGTAATACCGATGATCATTTCAGAAATCATGGTTTTTTGCTTACAAAAAAAGGATGGACGCTTTCACCGGCTTATGATCTGAATCCATCTTTGAATGATTATCAAAGCCTTCTGATTAACTCCTTTACAAATGAATCGGATTTAAAAATTCTGTATGAATCCTGTGAAGAATATATGCTTGATAAAAAGCAAAGTATAACTATAATTGATGAAGTAATAAGTGCTGTTAGCAATTGGAAAACATTGGCTAAGCAACTTAAGATACCAAGATCGGAAATAGACAGATTTTCAAACAGGATTGAAAAACATTTAAAAAATAATTGATTTTGAAAATAAGTATAAAATCCTGCAAACAACTAAAAAAATCTATTCAGGTTTAGTGTTTAATGCAAATCCTGCTGAAACTTTTCGTTTATATATCTGTTTTCCGAATACATAAATGCAACAATGAATTTTCTGGCACATGTTTTTTTATCGGGTACTAATGAGCAGCTGATTTTGGGCAACCTGATTGCCGATTCGGTAAAGGGGAAAATGATAGATTCTTTTGATGAAGGCGTAAAAAAAGGAATTCAGCTCCATCGTTTAATTGATCAGTATACCGATAATCATTTTGTTGTAAAACGAAGTAAAGCCCGTTTGGAAACTACCTATAAGAAATATGCCGGCGTTATTGCTGATATTTATTACGATCATTTTCTGGCTGCTAACTTTCCGTTGTATTCTCCGGTTTCACTTTCGCAAACAGCACATACTGCGTACAATATACTTATCAGAAATTTTGAAATCCTACCTCCGCAAAGCAAAAGGATTTTGCCTTATATGGCTACCCAAAACTGGCTCGAAGGCTATGCCAATCTTCACGATTTGCAACGGGTTTTTAACGGAATGTCGAGAAGGGCAAGCTTTGTATCGGGAATGGAAAATGCCATTTTAGATCTAAAGAAAGATTATCAGGATTATGAAAAGGATTTTTTTGATTTCTTTCCCGATTTAATAAAATATGCAACTATGAAAAGAGAAATGCTGTAGTTTTTCTGAAAATTATCCCTTAGCTAATTTAAGCCACCCTTTTAATAATCAAAATATGCATTTGAATGTTCCAAAGGCTGTAAGAATGTTCAATAAGGGTATTTGAACGTTCTAAAGGGGTATTTAATCATTCAAATGGTGAAATAAATTATTCCAACCAGCAAGTTGAACGTTCTAAAGGGGTATTTGAATGTTCAAAACGCATATCAGAACGTTCAGAACGACTCTTTAACTGTTCCAGGCATGGATTAGAACATTCATAAGCCTTATTACCCTCACTCTTTATTATATTCGCCACTAATTGCACTAATAACACTAATTTTTTTAATAAATTAAAAATAATGATACGGTATTATAAATAGCTAATAATAAAACACTAATAAAAATCCTTGCAGATTTTAGGATAAGCAATAAAATATAAAACTCAAAAGCCGTTCAGCATATAATATACCAAACGGCTTTCTAAAAAAGTTTGAATTTTTTAAGATTATATCAGCTTGGCACTTATCAGATGCATGAATTCCTGACGGGTTTTGTCTGCCAGAAAAGCGCCGGTAAAATCGGAAGTGGTTGTAACTGAATTCTGTTTCTGAATTCCCCGCATCGACATGCATAGATGACGTGCTTCGATAACCACAGCAACACCCATTGGTTTTAATGTATTCTGAATGCACTCCTTTATCTGCATGGTAAGTCGTTCCTGTACCTGAAGCCGACGGGCAAAAGCATCAACAACTCTCGGAATTTTGCTCAAGCCAACAATATAACCATTTGGAATATAGGCCACATGAGCTTTTCCGATAAATGGAATCATGTGATGCTCACACATCGAATATATTTCGATATCCTTTACGATAACCATTTGCCTGTAATCTTCCTGAAACATTGCCGAACGCAATATTTCCTCAGGATTTGCATCATAGCCATGTGTCATAAATTGAATTGCTTTAGCAACTCTTGTGGGTGTGTTTAATAATCCTTCGCGTTCAGGATCTTCACCTATCAATTTCAATATTTCGTAATAATGATGTGCTAATTTTTTAATGGTTGAAGGATTATACAAATCCAGTTTTTCATATCCATCCAAATGATGTTCCTCGAAACATTCTTTTTTTGTTTTTTTATCCATACTGTTTTTTTTATCCAATGTATTCTACAAAATTGTTTTCGGTTTCATATAATTTAACGCTGTGCAATTCAGCACCAAGTGCCTTTACAGAAAGTTGCAATTCTTCCCAGATTGCTTTTGCCAGATTTTCGGTCGAAGCCAGCTTTCCTTTCATAAAGTCCACTTCCAGATTAATATTTTTATGATCCAGTTTATCAATAACCTTTTTATTTATTATGCTGCTCAAATCCTTAAGATTTATCAAAAAGCCGGTTTCTGGATTTATTTCACCCTTCACCGTAACAAATAACTCATAATTATGCCCATGCCAATTGGGATTGGAACATTTACCAAATATTTCCAAATTCATTTCATCCGAATAATCGGGGCGAAACAAGCGATGAGCAGCATTAAAACGTTCTCTACGGGTAATTTGTATCATATCAGAAATTTTAAACAAATGTAAAGTAAAAATTTGTTTTGACTATCTTTTAATGAATGTTTTTTTTATAAATCTTTTGACTGAGCTACTGATTCTTTCAATTTTTAATTACTTTTGTTACATCAATAATTCGTTAAACTTTTTCAAAGTTTTTCTTACAAAAGTCTAACGGAGAATTGCTACATAAAATAACAACATTAATGTCCTAAAGTTTTGAATAAATCATATAGCTGCCTTGTTGTGTTTTTAGTTTTATTGCAAAATATTGTTTATGGTCAGCAAAATAAAAGTGCATGGTATCAATTTAAAAAACTAAGTAAACCCGAAAAATGCTGGGTTATTTCACATCCCTTTGTTGCCCGAAAAGCCTTGCATTTTACTCAGATTGCCAGAAAACAAACCGATAGTATTCAGCATAATCCAATGCTCGATGGCGATGCAAATGGTGGTGGAGTGGATGCTTTCCGTCATGCTTACTGGATGGCTTTGCTTACGCAGAATATTGGCTGGAGAAAAGCATATCGTCTGGGTAAAGCACACGAAAAAGGCAATTATCTGGATTATAAAAAGCACAGAATGGAAGATGGCAGCTTACCCGACAAAGCTGCCGGAGATATGGATATCTGGAATAATAATACCGGAATCAACATAGGCAGAAACTATTGTGGAATATCTGCAGACAGCCTGAAATCGATTGTTATAGCGAATATACTACAAGGTAAGATGAAAGTGATAAGAAAAAACTCAATGGGAGAATTTCTGGATATCCGATTTCAACTAATCCCTCCCGATTCATTAACGGGAAAATGGGATAATTTAAAGGTACTGGATAATTCAAATTACAGAATTGAGAAATAAGTTATTTCATTAACTCAACACTTCGTTAAA
>CAIZXK010000597.1 GCA_903936865.1 uncultured Bacteroidales bacterium
GAGATAATAAGATTTCTCTTATAGATACAGACGTTCCTATTAACTGAATTTTATTTAATTCTATTTCATCTATCTCTTTTTTTGCAATATTATACCAAATATTGGTATCACATATTATTTTTTCCATTAAGTAATTTATTGTTTTATTAAATTATTTAATTTTATGTCTTCTAATTAATTTAGTATAAGATTTTTATTTGTTTTTAATACAACGAACTGAAAGGCCCCAAAACTTAGCTCCAATTGTAGAAAAATACGTTTCAATTATGTTATATTTTGTAGCAATAAACAATGCATTAACTGTTTCATATGTTGTTGAACTCCACCATAGACCTTTTATGCCAACTTCCTCAAAAGTTCCATTTCCCCAACGTTCACCACCAGGACGTGCATTGAAACCAAATTCATTTGTTGCTTGAGTATTAGGATATCTCCAATAAGTTAAGCCTGTTTCTCTGAGTTTTGCACCAGCAATACTTTCCCCTCCCAAATATTCTATAAGGACTAACCATTCTGATTCAGAAGGCAAATGCCAACCTAAAGGACAACCTTTATTTGCTGCTTCCCAATTGTATAAATATCCTAACATTTCAACATTACTTTGATTATTTTCATATGCCCAACATCCAATTTTTGTATTATATGCAAGATTTTCAGCTAACCATGTTTGTGTGCCAATTGTGACTGTTTTATATATTTTATTATCTCTTTTATCTTTAAATTTACTATAAATAACATCTTTCGTTTGGCTATTTACTGTTATGATTTTTGTCAGAAAAAGTAAAATTAATAGAAAATTTTTCATAGGATTATTTTTTTATTAAATAAACATCAAATATACGATATAAAAATAAAAATTCAATTTAATTATAAAAAAAAACAGAAATAGATGCCCTAAGACAAGCTCAGAAACCGTATTTCGAAAAACCCACGTTATAAGCGTAGGGTCCTCGCAACACTTGCTTTAACAAGACGTACCGCTTAATTTATTCTTTGAAGCACATGTAAAAAGCACAAATACGAATATAATTAAAACAAAAAAACCTAAGAATCTGGAACCATTATCTTTATTAGTTGAATTAATTATTTAGTTTTGAATCAATTTAATTTAAATAAAGATAATATACCAAATATTTAGTATGTAATAATTCTAATTACAATAATCATTAATATACTGATAGGCATTAGCATCTCCTAATTCTCCAGCTTTACTAAAGTCTAGACATCCGCTGTTTTTTTGTCCTAGTTTAAGTTTGGCAAAGCCTCTACTAAAATATGCTTCCTTAAGTTTAGGGTTTATCAATATTGCTTTAGAAAAATCAAGAATTGCCTCTTTATAATGTTTAAATTTGCTTTTTGCAAGTCCTCTAAGATAATACGCATCATCTGATTTAGGATTAATTACTATGGCTTTAGTAAAATCAGCAATAGCGCCTCTATAGTCATTTAATTCACCTTTTGCACCTCCTCTATATAAGTATGCATTTATAAATTGAGGGTTTATCTCAATAGCCTTAGTAAATTCAAGAATTGCTCCTTCAAAATCATTTTTTTGCATTTTTATTAGTCCTTCCATCATATTATCGGATTCTGACTTGTGAAATCTATGTTTACGAACCAAGCGCCGCAGTGCAGGAGATTATGAAAAAAGAACGGGTGAAGTTAACTCCTGCGAGAGCCATGCTTTTATCTGTATTGTATGATTTAGTAAGAAACGGAGAATTTGTATCAGAATTTGCGGCAGAAAAA
>CAIZXK010000598.1 GCA_903936865.1 uncultured Bacteroidales bacterium
AAAATAAAATAAATTTCATAAATTTGTGTGTCTTTTTAATTAAATGATAATGCAAAACAATGCTTTACTAAATATAAAACCTAATTTTTTCAACGAACTGTTATAAAATTATTACGTATGGAAAAATTTGGCAAATAGGAATTAGAAATCGAATAATTCAATAGGTGAAAAGATTAAAAGAAATAAGAGTAATAGACTATTTTTCTTAGATACTCTAAATCCACAATCATTATTTTATTGCCGGCTAATTTTGCTAATTATACGAATTTAAATAAAAGAAATCAGATGATGATTATAAATGTAAATAACTAATAATATGATACTAATAAAATGCTTTGAGAATTTCAGGAGATACATAAAAAAATGTTTATTGTAAATATTTTCGTAGTAAAATAGTAATTGAATTATGATTCTATGTTATCAATAAATTTTCTAAATTGGTTTAGTTTTTCATTTATAGATTTAAGCTTTTGGTTGAAAATATTTGTATATTATTATTTAACTTATTTATTTTGCATTTAATAAAAAACATATAATATGCTTGTTGATACTAAATTGCAGAAAGAGGTTGAAATTAATATTCTTAAATACCATTTAAATCCTCATTTTCTATATAATTTTCTGAACAATTTGTATTCGCTGGCATTGTCGAAATCAGAAAAAACGCCCGATACCATTTTAATGTTTTCTCATGTAATGCAATATATTAACATCTCTTCTACAAAGCAGTTTGTTACCATAAACAATGAGATTTCCATCATTAAAAAGTTAATCAAAATTTTCTTAATTAAATTTTCAAAAGAAGTAGATATCGAGTTAAATATTGAAAAAAACATATCGCAGACAGTAATTGAACCCATGATATTAATACCTTTGGTTTATAATAGTTTAATATTTTCAGATATCAGAGAAAATCATGGTTTTATTAGTATTAAATCAATTGTAAAAGATAATATTATAGCATTTGAAGTTCGGTTTTCTCATTCATTAAATACCGAATCTAACTGTTTTGATTATAATGCAGATGAAATACTGGAAAATATACAAAAAAGATTATCTTTGAAGTATGGAAATAGGGCAAATATTTTTATTCAAAACGATGATTATCTTACTGTATATGTGTTAAATATTCAAAAATAAAAAATGGAAAAAATAAAAACAATTTTTGTTGATGATGATTTTTTAGCTTTGGGAATATTGAATGGATATTCAAGTATGCTTGAAGAAATTGAAGTAGTTGCTCAAATTCAGAATCCGTTAAAAGCTATTTCGATTTTACAGGAAACCAAAGTTCAACTGCTTTTTCTTGATATTCACATGAATAATATGAATGGAAATGAATTATTGAAAATAATTAATCCTAAACCGGTTACTGTATTTACTACCGCCTTTACTGATTATGCACTAGAAGCATTTGAGTTGAATGCGGTTGATTATCTGATAAAACCATTTTCATTCGAGCGTTTTGTTCAGGCTTTTAATAAAGCAAAAGAAGTTATAAGAAGCAGAGAACATATTAATCAATCTCATAATGAAAACTTAGTTAGTATTATAAATGACGATAATCGTTTTATTACCATTAAAGATGATAAAAAATTAAATAAAATCTTTCTCAAAGACATTTTATTTTTAGAGGGTTGCAAAGAATACGTGAAGATTCATACAGAAAAAGGAATGTTTTTAACTTTGGATAGATTAAAAAATCTTGAAAATTTATTACCTTCCAATGAGTTTTTAAGGGTTCACAAATCATATATTGTTCCAATCTGTCGTGCTACGCAATTATCAGGTAATGAAATAATTATTTCTAATTTTCACATTCCAGTAAGTAGAGAACAAAAAGATGAAATTGTAAAAAAAATATTTGGGTAAATCAATTTATGCATAAAATCAACATACAAAAATGGCATTTTCAGTTAAAAGCTGTTCGTAAAACAGTTTGTCTTTTTATGATTGTTTTTATTACGCAAATTTCATATTCACAAGAGCTTAGCTTAACAAAAAGCGATACAACAAACATACTGGATTTGGCTCAAAGAGCTTATATCCTGAGGTACTCTGATAGTGATTCTTCCATCATTTATGCAAAACAAGGAATAAAACTAAGCCTGAAAACCTATTACCTGAAAGGATATTTACTGAATATGAACTCATTATCTACAGCTTATTATGCTAAAGGTGAATTTGATTTCTCAGAGAAATTATGCAAAAAGACACAGTTAATTGCAAAAAATTCTAATTTTGAAATAATTGAAGCTATGTCATTAAACAATCTTGCTAATATTTATTTGGTAAGAGATGACAAAACTGCAGCTTTAAATTATTATTTAGATGCGTTGAAAATTTTTGAGAAGCATAATTATGAGGATGGGAAAAAAAAATCGTTATTAAATATTGGATTAATATATATAAGTTTAAAATTGCATCAAAATGCAAAAGATTATTTATTAAAATCTATAAGTTTACTCAATCCCGAAAAGGATATTGATTTGGTAGCCTCCTTTTTATTTAATTTTGCTGTTATACTAAGAGATGAAGGAAATTTAGCAAAATCAAAAGAATTATTTATTCTTTCATTGAAATATTATCGAAAAGCCAAAAGTAACTTAGGGTTAGCATTAGTAATGAGCAATTTAGGCGAACTAGAAATTGATTTAAAAAATAGTGAACAAGGAATACCCCATATTATAAATGCTCTTTACTATGCTAATAAATCTGATAATATATGGGTTATTGCTCGTTCACATCTTGCATTAGGCTCTTATTATTATAAAAGCAATAATGATCAAAATAAAGCAATTTTTCATTTATCAAAAGCTTATCAATTAGCCAAAAAAAATAATTCATTTTCTTATATTTTTAAATCTTCCGATTTACTTTCAGAAATATATTTTAAGAAGAAGCAAACAAAAGAAGCCTACAAATTTCTGAGAGAAGCTATGGACTATAAGGATTCAATATGGAAATCAGAAGAAAAAATAACTGTACAAAACCTTCAAATCAGAAATGATTTCGAAAAAAATCAGGAAAAACTCAGCTTAACTGAAAAAGATAACAAGAAAAACAAATTGATTAGAAATATCTTTATTGGAGGGTCATTCTTATTGATAATTCTTCTCTTTTCTTTGTACTTTTTATACAATAAAGTTTTAATTCAAAAAAAAGAACTTCAAGTAGTTAATGCAACAAAAGATAAATTGTTTTCAATTATTTCTCATGAATTACGAAGCCCGTTTCATATTCTGAGAGGTTATTTATGGATGATTAGCAACAAAGCTATTTCTCAAGAGCAATTTCAAGCAGCTTCAGGAGCTTTAAGCAAGGAAGTAGATAATATTTTTCTGGCCTTGGAAAATTTATTAAATTGGGCTAAAGCCCAGATGAATGGCATTATTGTTAAACCTGTAACTTTGAATGCCAAAGAATTAATTGAAGATATTTTGAAGATATACACAGAGTTGGCTAATGAAAAATCTATTCAACTTATTAATAATATACCTGATAATCTGTTTTTTACTTGCGACAGACATCATGCTGATTTAATAATAAGAAATACATTAAATAATGCATTGAAATTTACGGATGTAGATGGGAAAATAGTCGTTTATTATGAAAATGTGCCTGAATTTATTGAAATTATAATCTCTGATAATGGAAAAGGGATTGCAAAAGAAAAAATTAAAGAACTATTTTCAATAGAAAAACACTTTTCTGAACAAGGAACAAAAGGTGAAAAAGGTACAGGTTTAGGTTTGCTTCTGTGCAAGGAATTCATTGAAAAAAATAATGGTAAAATAAAGATTGAAAGCGATTTGAATATGGGAACGAAAGTATCATTGAGTTTTCCTAAATAAAAAAGCCTTCTGAAATGATTTTCAAAAGGCTTTTTATAAATGGTTCATTTGACTACCTCATATCATTTACTTCCACACCAGGAAAATCAGATGCTTTAAATATAAATTCACTGTCGGCTATTTTTAAATTGCTTAAAAATTTACTTACTTTATACATATAGGTACTCCCATTTTTATTGTAAATTTCGGTACTGATTATTTGCAGTTTTACTTTATCAATGGTTAATCTGACCTTAAAATAGTTTTTCCCTTTTATGGGAACCAAATCCACAATTTGAGTCATTACACCGCCCTGGTTTAATTCTTTTATTAGCTTTGCTTTATAGTTTTTATCATAAGTTGAAAGCAATTTAGAAGGATTAAGTGCATCATCGTCAGTTGGATTTACATTATTTATCTGCACTTCATCTGCATCGGGGATATAAGTCCAAACCGTTTTCCCATCAGATATAATCCGTTGACCAGAAACATTTAATGAATATTTATCCCCTTTTATGATTGCAGTTCCATTTTTACTTTGCTTAATCTTTTCTGTTTTATTTTCAAGTGTATAAACAAATTCAATTTTATAATTGATATAGGTTTTCATTTTAGCAGAAAGTTTATTCAATATATCGTTGGCTTTTTTGTCAACAACCTGAGCTTGTAATTGATTAATAAAAAACAGGGTAATAAATAAACTTATCAGTTTTACTCTCATCATTTCAATATTTTTAAATTATTTAATTGCTATCTTTCAAAAACTGTTCCAAACTAATCTCGTCTTTATATTTTACTTCACGAGCCTTGCTGCCTTCAAAAGGACCAACAATACCAGCAGCTTCCAGTTGATCTATAATTCTTCCTGCACGATTGTAACCAAGTTTTAATTTTCGCTGCAACAATGAGGTAGAACCATGCTGATGAGCTACTATGAGTCTTGCTGCATCTTCAAATAATTCATCTTTTGATGAAGGATCAAATTCTTTGCTTGGTTCGCTATCTTCATCCAGATATTCAGGTAAATTAAATGGAGTTGTATAACCCCGTTGAGACCCAATAAAGTCAACAATACTTTCAATTTCAGGTGTATCAATAAAAGCACATTGCAATCGAATTAAATCACTACCTGTTGACAGCAGCATGTCTCCTCTTCCAATCAATTGATCTGCACCTCCGGTATCAAGGATAGTACGTGAGTCAATTTTGGAAGTTACCTTAAATGCAATACGTGCAGGGAAATTAGCTTTTATAGTACCGGTAATGATATTAACAGATGGACGCTGTGTTGCAATAATCAAATGAATGCCAATTGCTCTTGCCAATTGTGCCAAACGGGCAATCGGAGTTTCAATTTCTTTGCCGGCAGTCATAATTAAATCAGCAAATTCATCTATAACCAAAATAATATAGGGTAAAAACCGATGACCTTCAGTTGGATTCAACTTTCGTGATATAAATTTGGTATTGTATTCCTTAATATTCTTAACCTGAGCATCTTTTAACAAATCATACCGTTGATCCATTTCGATGGTTAATGAATTTAAGGTACGCACAACTTTTCTGGTATCAGTAATAATTGCATCTTCAGAATCAGGAAGTTTTGCCAGAAAATGTCTTTCAATTTTGGTAAATAATGAAAGTTCAACTTTCTTAGGGTCAACCATTACAAATTTGATTTCAGCAGGATGTTTCTTATATAACAATGAAGCAATTACAGCATTTAAACCAACTGATTTACCTTGTCCTGTTGCACCAGCCATCAGTAAGTGAGGCATTTTTGCAAGATCGGCAATGTAAGGTTCGTTAGCAATAGTTTTTCCAATGGCAACCGGCAATTCCATTTTTGCATTCTGAAATTTTTCACTGCTAAGCATCGTCTTCATCGATACAATTTGTGGATTTTTATTTGGAACTTCAATCCCAATAGTTCCTTTTCCCGGAATTGGTGCAATAATACGAATTCCTAAGGCCGATAAACTTAATGCAATATCATCCTCTAAATTTTTTATTTTTGAAATCCGAATTCCCGGTGCAGGAACTATCTCATAAAGAGTAACTGTTGGACCTATAGTAGCTTTTATTTGTATAATTTCAATTGCATAATTTCTTAAAGTCTCAACAATCCTGTTCTTGTTTGATATTAATTCATCATTTTGAACTGATGTTGGATTTTCATTATAATCTGCCATTAAATCTAGCGTTGGAAACTTATAAGAACTCAAATCGAGTCGCGGATCATATTCACTGTCAATTGTTTTGTGTTCCAATACTACATCATTATCCTCAATTAATTCATCTTCAACAGTTTCGTTGATGGTTAAAAAGTCAGTAATTATTTCTTCGGGTGTTTCAACTGTAAATAATACATCATCATTTGCTAACTTTGTTTTTGGTTTCACTTTTGCTTCCGGACGATTTATAAGTTCAAAATCAAGACTTCCCGGTTCATCGTAATCGTCATCCTCTTCTATTTCCTCCTCATTATTCAATAAATCATCGGTTGTTTTTTGCAAAGAATTTCCTGTTTTTGGTTCAATCGGATCATCTGTTTTGCTTATTTTTTCTTTACCCCTGCTGGAAAAATCAAAAGAAGAATTAAAAACAATAATAATAAAAGTAGATAATCCAAAAATCAAAAGTATGCCTGTTCCAATTTTCCCTAAAAATCCTTCGAGCCAAAGACTTGATTCATACCCAAAAATGCCACTTAAAATGCTTAAATTATCTGATTTAAGAAAAAATCCAAATGTTATTGATGAGAAAATCAAAAGGAAAAAAGAATATTTAAAAGATTTTGATAGCTTTACAAAATTGATATTTAATAATTTAAGACCTGTAATAAGAAACAGATAAATAAATACAACTGAAGAAATTCCAAACCATTTTTTTATAAACAAATAAGATAAAGCAGCACCTAATCTTCCAGTCCAGTTGCTTATTTCCATTGTTTCGTCAAAGAGTATTGCTGAAAAATCAGCTTCAGACAATTTATCATAATCGAGCCACCAGGTGAAAAGAAATGACAGGAATGAAAAAAACAGGAAAACTGAGAATAATAACAAAAATAAGCCTAATACCTTATGTGTTTTATTGTTACTAAAAAATTTTCCCCAATCCTCAAAAGGTTTGGAATTGTTATTCTCTTTTTTAGGTTTTGCCTTTTTTGTTTTGTCAGGTTCAACCTCCAGATTATTTTTAAATGCGTTCTTTTTACTGATGTTATTTGTTTTTGACATGAATTGGAAAAGGTTTTGCTATCAATTACAAAATTATATAAATTTTTGATACCAATACTAAGTAATAAAAAATTAAAAAAACCTTTTTACTAAGAGCAAAAAGGTTTTTATTTTTAAACATAATTATTATGTATGATGATTAATAGGTATAAGCGAATATTAAGCTGTGTAAATCACAGTTTTTTCACTTATTTATTCTTCACCACGTAAGGCTTTCATTTCTTCCTGAAACGCTTCCATTGTAATTTCAGTACCGTCTGATGGAATTAAAAATTCAGTTTCTTTAACTTTACCTTTTTCAATGGTTTTTGCAACACCTTTAACATTCATTTTTGGTGTAACTATTTCATATTCCAATACCATACCTTTAACACCATGAAACATCTGGTTTCCAAAATTTACTTCTTCTCCACCCATATCTTCGGTATAGTAAGCTGTAATTTTTGCTGAACCTGCTTCTGCATCTTCTTCATCTTCTTTAGGTGGAGCAATTATTTCCACTTTCTTGGTTTTATAACCTAAAATATCTTTTCCTTCTTCGCTGTAGTTGTATTTTGTTCCCTTGTTATCTTTTTCAATTTCTTCCTGTTTTTGGGTAATCAAATATTTTTTCATTCCATAAGAAGATAAATCAACAACTGTATATACAACTTTTGAATCTCCATTAGTAATTACAGAAGCTGGGCCTTGTTCGGTTAACGTTTTGTTTTCGTAAACCTTCAAAATGCTTTCTTTTGGCAATTGTGCCAATTGTGCAGGCTCAATGGCATCACCGGAATAAGTCATACTATAAGTGATAATGCCTTTAAATGGTTTTCCTTTTTTTTGTGTAAAACCCTGAGTCGAAAATGTAATACTAATTACTACCAGAACGATAATAGTTCTTAACATGTTTTTCATAAATTTTTATTTATTAATTATTATTGTAATTCAAATTTTAATTGAGTGCAAAAATATTAATTTTTAATAATATATAAGCATATCAATTTAAAATTCTTGATAAAATATCAAAAATCGTGCTAAAAAGGTAAGAAATTAAAACTTTAAAGGAATTTTTATACCAGCCCTGAAATTAAAATAGGATGGAACATTTACACCATCAGCAGGATCTGCTGGAATTTCAAATTTCATTAATCCTAAACTACCTTGCAATTCGGTAAATAAATATCCAAAATTCAAATTAAATTGTGCACCTACACCTAAATTAATATTTATATTAGTATATCTGGCATTTATATCCATCGTTGGAGTTTCAGTGTTGTTAAAGTTTATAATATATCCTAAACCACCAATGGCATAAAACCCAAAATCCTCTTTATTATCACCAACAATAAATTGCTGAAAATTAATATTTATTATAAAATAAGAATTGGTGTTTTTTGCATCTAAAAAATCCTGCGAAACAGGCAAAAAATAATAGATTCCACCACTTAACGCATTGCTTTGGCTAAGATTTAACCAGGCATTGGCACCCATACCGATTCTGAATTTATCATCAAAATCAGCATCAAATAATTTCATGGTGGTAATACTTCCTCCAACCGCAATTGGGGCTTGTTTACCTCTTTTACTTCTTCTTCGTCTTCTTTGCAAATCATCCATATTACCAGACTCATCAATATCAATAGAGATTTTTAAAGGTAATTCCTTTGGAATGAAAAGTTTCTGTGCCGACAACATATCGGTAAAAATCAACATAATAGTAATAAATATAATTTTCTTCATAAAAATATTTTTTTTAACAGACAACTTTTTTTTTTAATGAGTTGTCTTAAAAAACAAATTCAATAAAATATTCTGAACTATGAAAAAAATTTCTTTAATTATCTCCCTCATTTTAATTGCAGTAATCTATTCATGCGATAAGTATGAAGAAGTTCAAAAATCCGATAATTTAACTCCAGAAGCTAAGCAATGGGCTTTTATGGGAGAAGTTACCTCAACAACTTGTGGTACATGTGGCTATAGTGGATATAATAATTTTAATCTGATAAAAAAAAATAATTCAGGAAAAATAATTGCTTTGGCTTTCCACTGTAATTATCCTGATGATTCAATGCAAAGTCCGCTTTTGTATTCTTATGAAAGTTCTCGTCCAACTGGTGGTGGAATTCCTTCGTTTCATGTAGGAAATAATAAAAGTTCAATGTCTGACTTGCAAAATAATGCAGATTCAATTTTGAAAAAAGCTCCTGAAGCTCAAGTTAAATTTAAAGCCGTAATGGTTGGAAGTAAGATGAATGTAACTTCAAAAATTAAATTCTTCAAGAATGTTACAGGTGAATATTATGTATCATTTTATTTGTGCGAACATGGTATTGATGGTAGCCCAACTGCTCCCAATGGCTATAAACAATCAGGAGGAAGTGGTGATTATAAACATAATAATGTTGTAAGAGCAGGCAATGAAAACAACAATGCTTATGGAACAAAAATTACAACAGCAGAAGCCACAACAGCAAACACTATTTTTGATTATACTTGCAGCATAGATATTAATCCAAAATGGAATAAAAGCAAATTATTTGTAACTGCTGTTATCTGGAAGAAAAATACAGATAATAGTGCAGAATGCCAATATTTATTTGTAAACGGATGGGATACACAAGTTTACAACTAATTTCTCTCATGTCATAATAAGAAGAAACCCGATTGATAATTCAGTCGGGTTTTTTTATTTCAAAAAAATCTTCTTGGAATGGTTTATGTATTTAAAATTTTTGTAGGTTTGTAGCATTAAACAAACAATTTATTTATCGAAAATATGAATTTAGTAATTACCGGAAGTGGGCTTACAATTGAAGATGTAGTAAATGTTGCCCGAAATAATCAAAAAGTGGAATTGCATCCTGATGCTATAGTAAGGATGAAGAAATGCAGAGCAATGCTCGAAAGAAAGATTGAAAATCATGAAATTATGTATGGTGTTAATACCGGAATAGGTGAGTTCTCCGAAATGGTACTTAACGATGAACAAGTTAAGGATTTTCAAAAATATCTAATATATAATCATGCGGCCGGAATAGGCAATCCCATGCCATTGGATCATGTCAGAGGTGCAATGTTGGGACGTATAAATGTTCATTCACATGGGAACTCAGGTATCCGTCCTGAAGTAACTTTAACCTTGATTGAAATGCTTAATAAAGGAGTAACTCCTTATGTATGCGAAAAAGGTTCGGTTGGTGCATGTGGGGATTTGGCTCCAATGTCGCAAATAGCCTTATTGATGATGGGCGAAGGAAAAGCATATTATCAGGGCGAATTGTATGAAGGTAAAGAAGCTATGGATAAGGCAGGAATCCCAATTCCCGGACTCCATGCCAGAGATGGATTGGCTACAATAAACGGTTCAAATGTATTAACAGCAATGAGTGCATTATTTCTATATGATGCCAATAACTGGCTTAAACAAGCCGAAATAGCTGCTGCCATGTCTCTTGAAGCCATGAAAGCCAACATGCGTCCCTATAATCCAAAATTACATGAAATAAGAGGTTTTAAAGGTGCCATTCGTAGTGCTGCCACTATATTGAAGTGTGTAGAAGGCGGAGATTTACATCTGGGAACCATCAAATGTAAAGTTCAGGATGCTTATTCAATGCGCTCTACACCACAAGTGATTGGTGCTGCACATGATGCATTGGCGTATGCTCGTTCGCAGGTCGAAATAGAACTAAATGGTGTTGGTGATAACCCAATTTTCTTCCCGGATGAAGATTTACAATTGTCAGGTGCAAATTTCCAGGGTTCTCCGGTTTCTGTACCAATGGATATGGCTGGTTATTGTGTTACAATGGTAAGTGTAATGTCCGAAAGGCGTATGAATCGATTGAATAATCCAGCTTTAAGTGTTGGGTTACCTCCATTTTTAACCAAAGGTGCAGGTATGTTTTCCGGTTTAATGTTAAGTCAGTATACTGCTGATACACTTATTGTAGAACAGCGTATCCTATCGGCTCCTGCTTCAATACAATCCATTCCTGCTGCAGCTGATCAGGAAGATTTTGTTTCGATGGGTATGAATACCGCTTTGAAAAATTTTCAGATACTCGACAATGCTTATGGTATTTTGGGGATAGAATTTATGGCTGCTGCTCAGGCACTTGATTTCAGAGAATATAATTTTGGAAAAGGTGTGCGTAAAGCAAAAGAAGTAGTACGTCGTCATGTTGATTTTCTTGATATTGACCGTCCATTACATACCGATCATAATGCTATGAAAGCATTGGTAAAATCCTGCGAAATACTTAAAGAAGTAGAAAAAGAAGTAGGAAGCCTGGAATAAACTGTAAATAAGAATATTGAATTTAGACCTAACAGATTTATTAAAGATGTTAGGTCTTTTTTAATAAAAAAAAGTAAATTGAGATTATAAAAACATAAATAGAACACAAAGCGAATCTTCCGTCTTCCTATCCCCCAGCTTTCTTTGCTTTATAACCTGCTTTAATCAACAAATCCATCACTTTATCCCTGAAATCACCCTGAATTAATATTTCCCCTTCTTTGGCAGTTCCACCAACCCCACATTTAGTTTTTAATAATTTGCCTAAGGTATTCAAATCTTCGTCGGTTCCGATGAAACCAGTAATTAAAGTTACCATTTTGCCGCCACGTTGCTTTTTGTCGAGCATTACTCTCAGGTTTTGTTGTTGTGGAGGTAAAGTGTTTATCTCTTCTTCATTATCAAACTGATACTTAAAATCAGGATTGGTAGAATATACGATTCCGGTTGGTTTAATTTTTTTTGACATATTTAAGGAACTATTACTTTTAATGCTAAATGGTTTACTTTTATATCTAAATCCTTGCTGAGTTTTATAGGTTCACCGTCAATATTAACTACTCGGTTTTTTTTTCGCTCAATGCTAACTTCTTTGGTTTTGATAATATCAATATAACTGGTTTTGTCCAATTGCTTCATAAACAATAAATGAAGAAAAAAAGGAGTTTGGTACATAGGAATTTTCTTAACAATACAAACATCCATCAAACCATCATCAATTTTTGCATCGGGAGCTATGGCAGTATTGTATCCAAACTGATCGGAATTGGCAAAAACTATCATTAATGCTCTGGTTATAATCACTTCACCATTAATATGTAAGGTGTATTTTTTTGGTCGATAGGTTTGATATTCACGTGTTGCAATTTTAAAATACGACCAAAAACCACGTTTATGATATTTTGCAAATTTCTTGGCAACCAAAGCATCAAAACCCAAGCCAGCAATACTAACAAAATCAATATCATTAATACTTATTGTATCTATACTTTTTGTGTTTCCACGATTAATCAAATGGATTGCTTCCTTTACCTGCAATGGGATTTTCAAAAAACGAGCCAATCCATTTCCAGAGCCTAATGGAATGATTGCCAACTTTGTATCTGAGCCTTTCATCCCGTTAATGATTTCATTTATAGATCCATCTCCACCAACTGCTACAATAATGTCTGCTTTTTCATCTACCGCTTTTTTTGCCAGCTCTATGGCATGTTTTGCATATTCAGTTTTAAATATCTGGCAATTATATTTTTCTATATCCAGATATTTGATTATCTGATCTTCAATGCAATTTTTTCTGATTACTCCTGAAATCGGATTTATGATAAAGATTATTTTTTGTTTTTCCACAGATATATTCCTTATTTTTCGTTGGTCATTCTATTGTTAATCATATTATTATTGTATTGTTGAATTACTGCTTTTGTAAAAGTTTCCAATTTGACTTTTTGATTGATATTGATATTAATTAAATTATTTTTTAACAATGAATCTTTTTTAAAATTATAAAGTGCAGTACTGTTTTTTCCATCAAATCTTAAAACAAAACCATCCTTTAGTATCTGATATTCATTGTTTAGATAAGAAATGGAAAAATTTGGCTGAGTTGAATCAAAAATATCATTTCCAAAACTAAAATAATTGCCTTTGAAATTTACCAGACCCAATACAGTAGGCATAATGTCAGTTTGTTGGGATAATTTTTTTTCGGTAAATCTTATTGAATCATTATTGGGGATATAATAAATAATCGGAATGGAATACATTCCAATATTATTCTGATAATAATCAAAATATGCTTCGGAAGTATGATCAGCTGTAATTACAAATATAGTTTTATTGAACCAGGGCATTTTAGATGCAGTTTCAAAGAATTTTCTCAGTGAAAAATCAGCGTACATTATGCTTTCCTGAATTTCCAATTTTCCTTTCTTAAATTTTCCTTTATACTTTTCAGGGACAGTATATGGATGATGCGAAGATAATGTAAAAATAGTTGAGAAAAATGGTTGCTTGGTTTCATTCAGTTTATTTGCAAAATATTGAAAATAAGGTTCATCAAAAATACCCCATTTCCCATCATAGTCAGTTTCGTTATTATATTGGTTTCGTCCATAATAGGAATTAAAACCGGCTACTTTTGCAAAAGATTCAAAACCCATTGTTCCATTACTTCCACCATGAAAAAATGATGTATTATAACCTTCTGATCTTAACAAACTTGCTAAGCTATTAATTTTATTACCAGCATACATCGAGGTAATATAAGCTTCATTCATTAAGGTAGGAATGCTCGCCAAAATAGCTGGGATTCCTTCTATTGAGCGCTTTCCATTTGCAAAACCGGAGGTAACATAACTTTTTTTAATCAATGAATCTAAAAATGGAGTAAAGCCGGAATAATCCTTAGTATTATTTAAGGCTCCGATATGTTCTTGTGACAGACTTTCAAAAATAACAATAACAACATTGTAATTAGATGTATCTTTTGATATTGAATTACGTAAGTGAAAAGGGGAGTAAATCTTGTTTAACTCAACATCATTGCTATAATATTCTTTTTTCTGAAGAACCGGCAATCCAATGGTTTTAATAATAGTAAAAGGAGTATTTAATACCAAAGGAATATTTTTTGAATTAGAATATTTACCAGCATTAATAATATCAAGTGGTCGAAGTTGAAAACCTCCTCTGATACCAATAACTGTTGAAAAAATGATAATAATAAAAACGAAGATGTGCAACAAGTTGCTTTTTAGTGATTTATTGTAAGATCCACTAAAATTAATTTTATTATTAAGAAAAACAAAAAGCCATATACTTAAAATCCAAAAGATTGGTATAAACCAAAAATCCTTCAAAAATTGAGGTAATAATTTATCAAAATCACCACCAACTCCCATATAATTAAAAATATCACTGGTCGTTCTTTTAAATGTAAATCTAAAGTACACAATATCAGTAAAATTAAAAAGAATTGCAAAAGAATTGCTTATATAAAAATAATATAAAAGGACCTTTTTGTATACATTATTATAAGTAATCCATAATGGAAGAATGGATAAAATGATAAAAACAGAATTAATCATTAAAACAGATGAAATATCAAATCTGAAACCACCCCAAAAAATATTGAAATACTCAATGATTGAAATATCTTTAAAATAATGCTGATTGCATACAATAAAAAGGAAACGTGATATTGAATAGAGTAACAATATAATAATGATTCTTATAAAAAGTGTAATATAAAGATTATTAGAATATTGTTTTAAATAAAATTGAAATTGTTTTTGCATAGAAGTGCAAAAATACGAATAAAAATATGGATAAAACATCAGTTTTTTTTCAACAAAAAGATATAAAATAAGGTTATTTTAATGCTAATAGATGCAAGGTGTTGAAAATTAATTTTTTGGAAAAGTGAAAAAAAGTTAAAAAAAAGTGTACAAGTAATAATATTTTTTTTAATTTTGCATAAAATTTTAATAATAGTAAAAACAAATGAAAAAGTTATTGTCTTTAATCGCTGTTGCTGGAATATTTGCATTCGTAGCTTGCGGACCAAGTGCAGAAGAAAAAGCTGCTGCTGAACAAAAAATTCAAGATTCTATTGCTCAAGTTGAACAAACAAGAATAGAAGAAGAACAAGCAGCTGCTGAACAAGCTGTTAACGATTCAATTGCTGCTGCTGAGCAACAAAGAATTCAAGATTCTATTGCAGCTGCTGAAGCAAAACCAGCAAAAAAAGGTAAAAAATAATTTATCTTTCTAGCAAAAAAAAGGGAATTTTAAAAAAAATTCCCTTTTTTGCTTTTTGTATTATTTTTATTTATAAATTTGCACGTTAATTAATTAATCAAAAACTTAATAAATCAGAATCAAAATGAAAAAAATTTTCGGATTATTTTTAATCGCAGGAATGTTAGTAATTTCTGCTTGTGGAACAGGTAATAAAGAAGAAGGTACAACAACAGATTCAACTGCTGTTGAACAAATGGAACCAGTAGCTGATACTACTGCAGTTGTTGCTGACACTACTACCGCTCCAGTTCAATAATTTATTGTACTTCAAAATTAAAAAAGGAGAGATATTTTAATATCTCTCCTTTTTTTTATAAAAATAATTTAAAGTTAGATTAAAAAAGTTTAATTTTGAACTCAAAAAAAAGAACACTTATGGAATTTAATATTGAAAAAATAGTAACTGCAGGCAATAAAGGAAAGGGAATACGTTCCGACTGTTTTGTTACTATGGAATTACAGGAAAGTGGTGGAATTCAATTAGAAATACAAAGCAAGGTCATTGTTTTCTATGGAGAATCCATTAAACATTTAGCTCTTTCCATGCTGGAATTTTTTGAAATAGCAAATGCAAAGTTATTAATTGAAGACACCGGTGCTATAGATTGTGTATTATCAGCAAGAATTGAAGCTGTCATCAAGCAGCTAATAAAGACTGATAAAAACTATCTTCCCGAAATGATTTCCTCAAATTTATATTCTACATTAAAAGACAGAAATCGTTTTTCAAGACTCTATTTGCCAGGCAATTCACCTAGTTTAATGCTTAATGCTGGTATACACAAACCTAATGCCATTATTCTAGATTTAGAAGATGCTGTAGCTGTTGATAAAAAATTTGAAGCAAGTTTTTTGGTTCGTAATGCTTTAAGAGCTATGGATTTTTATGGTGCAGAACGTATGGTTCGTATCAATCAGATACCAAGAGGTATAGATGACCTTGTTTATTTAATTCCTCATAATGTAAATTTATTATTAGTTCCAAAATGTGAAGAAGCAGAACAGATTAAAATATTAAACAATAAAATTGATGAATTGAAAAAACTGCATGGTATTACAAATCCTATTTGGTTAATGCCTATTATTGAGAGTGCAAAAGGGATAATGAATGCTTATCAGATAGCACAATCAGCTGATAATATTGTTTCTATGGCAATTGGACTTGAAGATTATACAGCTGATTTAGGGACAAAACGTACTTATGAAGCTACAGAATCTTTCTTTGCCAGATCTATGGTTGTTAATGCATGCAGAGCTGTTGGAATTCAACCTATTGATTCTGTATTTTCAGACATTGCCGATATGGAAGCATTAAAAGAAAATGTTTTAAAGTCAAAAGCTCTTGGTTTTGACGGTATGGGATGTATTCATCCACGTCAGATTGGTGTTATACATGAATATTTTGCACCAGATGTTGCAGAAATAGAAAAAGCAAGAAAAATAGTTTTGGCATTTGATGAAGCTACAGAAAAAGGATTAGGCGTTGTTTCTTTAGGAAGTAAAATGATTGATCCTCCTGTTGTTAAAAGAGCTTTAAAAACGATTGAATTAGCGGTAAATATGGGTAAACTTTCTAAAGAATGGAGGAGCGAATAATGAAAAAATACGATAATTTAGTTAGAAATGCTGCAGGAAGAGTAGTACCAACTGAAGTTAATGGAGTTTCACAGTTTCCTTTTATGGGAATAGGACAGTTTAAACCTACCGGTAGAAAATATGCTCCTCAGATTGTGTCGTGTTCTGATTATCCTGAAGACGGAAACAAAACAGTTTCTACTCTTAAAGATGCACTTATTAAATCTGGATTAAAAGATGGGATGGTAATATCAACTCATCATCATTTCAGGAATGGTGACTTGATTGCAGTTCAGATATTTGATATTGCAAAAGAATTAGGAATCAAGGATTTGGTATGGGTTCCTTCGGCATCATTTGAATGCCAGTCTGTTTTAGTAAAATACCTGGAAGATGGAACAATTCATCACATTGAAGGAAGTATGAATGGCTCTTTGGGCAGATTTACTTCTGAAGGCAAAATGAATGGTTTAGGGATATTACGTTCACATGGTGGTCGTTATCAGGCAATCCAGGATGGAGAAGTAATTATTGATATTGCAGTAATTGCAGCACCTACTGCAGATCCATTTGGAAATGCAACCGGAGATAGAGGTCCTGCTGCATGTGGGTTATTAGGTTTTGCACTTGCTGATTCGCAATATGCAAATAAAGTAGTAGTAGTTACTGATAATTTAGTTCCATTTCCCTGTATTCCATGGCAGATTCAAGGTAATTACGTCGATTATGTTGTCGTTGTGGAAAAAGTAGGTATTCCGGAAAAAATTGTTTCAGGAACAACAGAAATTACTAAAAGTCCCGATCGTTTGCTATTGGCAGAATGGACAGCTCAGTTTTGCGATGAGGCAGGAATAATAAAGGATGGATTTTCATTTCAGGCAGGAGCTGGAGGAACAGCACTTTCGATAGGTGTATATTTTGCAGATATTTTGCGTGAAAGAGGTATGAAATCAAGATGGGCTAGAGGAGGAAGCAATAAATACCTGGTTAAAATGTTAGAGGAAGGCTTACTTGATTATATTCTTGATGGTCAAACATTTGATTTGGATGGCGTTCGTTCAATGAGGGAAAACGAGGGTCATGTAAATACAAGTCCTTTTACAAGTTATAATTATCATGGCAAAGGGAATTTTTCATCTATGGTAGATGTTGTAATTTTAGGTGCAACAGAAGTTGATGTAAATTTTAATGCAAATGTTGTTACTCATTCTGATGGATATTTGTTACATGGTATAGGTGGTTGGCAGAATTGTCTGCATGCAAAATGTACAATAATCCCAGTTCCATTGTTTAGAGATCGAATTCCTGTAATTTTGGATGAAGTTACAACACTTTGTGGTCCTGGTGAATTAATTGATGTAATAGTTACAGAACGTGGAATAGCAATTAATCCTAGACGAACTGATTTGATTGAGAAAATGAAGAATTCAAGTCTTCCTATAAAAACAATTCAGGAACTGAAAGATGAAGCGGAAAGGATTTGTGGAAAGCCTGCTAAACCAAAACTCAGCGACGAAATAGTTGCAGTAGTAAAGTGGGTAGATGGAACTATTTTAGATTCAATAAGAAAAGTTCTATAAAAAAAAGGGGCTTTGCCCCTTTTTTTTGTATATACTGTTTTCTATTTTCCTCTTCCCTGCAGTATGATTATCATTGTATAAAGTAATATTTTCAAATCTGTTGCAAGAGACATGTTTTCAATATAAAGCAAGTCGTATTTTAATCTTTCAACCATTTCATCTACATTTTCTGCATAACCAAATTTTACTTGTCCCCAGGACGTAATTCCAGGTTTTACTTTATGCAATAATCGATAGTGTGGGGCTTTCTTAACAATTTCATTTATAAAATATTGTCTTTCTGGACGTGGACCAACTAAAGACATATTTCCTTTTAAAACATTAAAAAATTGAGGAATCTCATCTAATCTCACTTTTCGCATAAATCTTCCAAATGGTGTAATTCTTGGATCATCTTCATAGGATAATAATGGAGTTCCGCTCTCAGCATTAATATACATAGATCTGAATTTATGCATCATAAAAGGTTTTCCTTTCAATCCAATACGTTCATGTGAATAAAAAACAGGACCTTTTGATGTTGTTTTAATAATAATTCCAGTTATTAGATATACAGGCGACAATAATGTAAATACAAATAATGAAGAAAAAATATCAAGTATTCTTTTAAGTGATTGTTGCCAGGTAGGCATTAAATCAGGTGAAATTAAAATAAGTGGAGCATGAAATATTGAACTCATTCGCACAGAACCTAACAAAATATCCTGTAAGTCGGGAATAATTTTAATTACCACTTCACTGTCTTCCAAAGCTGTGATTATACTTCCAATTAGTTTATGCTCCGATTCTTCAATAGCTATTATTACCTCTTCAATATTCTGTTCAAATATGATATTGCGTAACGATTTATAATTCCCCAAATAAGGTAACATCGATTCTATTTCAGAATCTTGACTTCCGTTTACACTAACAAAACCAACAAATTTATTACCAGAAGATTCCACTTGGTTTTCAATATCCTGATATATTTTTATTGCATTTTCATGGCTCCCAACTACTACTGTATTAAAACCAATTAACTTATGATGAATCTTATAGGCTGTTCTTGATGTAAGAATTACTCTGAATAAATAAGTGAAAAAGAAATGAAGGAAAAATAGTACAAGAAATGATTGATAGTAGTTTTTATAGGTAATTATTACATCATCAAGGATTAAGGCAAAGAAAATCACTAATACTCCTATCAAACTGATAATAAATGTTTGTTCCAATTCCTGTAATCTTGATTTTCTGTAAATCTTGCGATAAGTTCCAACCATCAAATATAAGGTTAGCCAGAATATTGGTATGAATATCAATCCTTTATATAAATTAGAATCTTCAAGAATTCTTACAATTTCAGAATAGAAATTTTGATTTACCTGATTTTTGCGATAGATAAAAAATAAGCCCCAAGCAATTATGGCAGAGATAATATCAGATATTACATATTTTGAAACTTGTAGGTTTTTATTCATCTTCTTATTAGTTATTTATTGTTTACGATGTACCAGTTTAATGTTATCAAAAAGCACAGATACTGTTTGATTTTCAGAGCTTTTGTATTCGCCAAAAAATATTTTAAAATCAGTGGCAGCGTATAAATCACCTAAATCAGGAGTAAAATTGATGTAAATTTTCTTCCATTCAGCTGATGGATATAGCACTAAAGTAGAAATTTGAACTATTTTTGTTGGAAAATATGCCAATAATCCAACCCTTACTGTATTGTTTGATTTATAGTTCATTTCTAAAAATACGGGTGATCCGTTTTTTGGTAATATATAGTTATGAATAGTTTCAACTTCAAAAAAACTTTGATTTTGATCCAAATAGATTAAACCTGAGTATAATCCTTCAAAAATATTAGCAGTAATACTAGTTTTAATTATGTTTGTATCACTACCACTTCTTTTCTGCATAGAAACACCTCCATCTTCAAAATCTTCTTTCCATTTAAAATCAGTATCTTCTCTGTATGATGTTTTTGTTAAGGTAGTATCAATGTGAGATGTACTATCTTCTGATAAATTAAAATCATAAAGATATATCTTTTTATAAAAAGGATACTCAACTCTGGTACTTGCAATACCATTCATCTTTATTCCGGGAGCTAAAGTAATTGTATGCTTCCCTTTTTTCAGAACAGGAAATTTTGCCGGTAATTCAAAAGCACCTATTAATTCATCATCAACATAAACCCATACATCTGTAATTTTATTAGATAAAGAACCTTCGGCTAAGATTGCATTTTTATCGAGAATAAACTTATCAATTTGAATGTAAGCAGGTATTGTTTGATCTCCATCAAATTTGTCGCAGGAAAAAAAGATAACGATGATTCCAATAAGCGCAATAAGTTTGATTTTTTTAAAAAAAATGAAAATAATCCCCATTGAATTACAATTGAGTAGTTAAAATAATATATTGATAACGGGTAATTATCAATAATAGTATGATAAATTCTAAAAATTAATCCACTTGATGGTTTAATTTTTCAATAATTTGATAAGCAACATTTAATGCATTATATCCATCAATAATAGAAACCAAAGGGGTTGTATTGTCAATTATTGAATGATAGAATGTTTCCAATTCCATTTTTATTGCATTGGTAGATTGAATTACAGGTTTTTCAAAAAGAATCTGTTTAGAACCTTTATTTTCACCCAAATCAATTATCATTGCAAATGGATCGTTACTTTCGCCAATAACTTCTTTCATACGTACTATTTCAGCTTCCTTATCCAAAAAGTCAACTGCAATATAAGCATCTCTTTGGAAAAATCTTGATTTTCTCATATTTTTCAATGAAATACGGCTTGCGGTTAAATTCGCAACGCATCCATTGTCAAATTCAATACGGGCATTTGCAATGTCAGGAGTATCACTAACTACAGCAACTCCACTGGCACTTATCTTGCGTACATTCGATTTTACAACGCTAAGTACGATATCGATATCATGAATCATTAAGTCCAGAATTACAGGAACATCAGTACCACGAGGATTAAATTGTGCTAAACGATGTGTTTCAATAAACATAGGATTGTTAATATGTTCCATAGCCGCCATAAATGCAGGATTAAACCTTTCAACATGTCCAACCTGAACTTTAACATTGGCTTCATTTGCCAGTTCGATCAATTTTCTTGCTTCAGCCGAAGAAGCAGCAATTGGTTTTTCAATAAATACATGTTTACCTCTTTTTAATGATTTTGATGCACATTCGAAATGAGATAGTGTAGGTGTTACAATATCAACCACATCTACTTCATCAATCAACGCTTCTATTGATTCAAAAGAATGAGTATTAAACTCTTCTGCAACTTTTTGCGCATTTTCAACATCTGGATCGAAAAATCCAACAAACTCAAATTCAGGTATTTGTTTTATACATTTTATATGTATTTTTCCAAGGTGACCTGCACCCATAATGCCAATTCGTAACATATTTTTATTTTTTTGCAAAAGTAATTTTTTATCCTAATTGATTTCACTATTTTCGCAAAAAAAATTGAACAGATAAGTAATATTTTTCAATGATAGATACATATAAACATAAAGGTTTACGTAAACAATTGGTTATTAACATAAAACAAAAAGGCATTAAAGAAGAGAATGTGCTTGCTGCTATAGAAAAAATTCCAAGACATTTATTTCTTGATTCTTCATTTATTGATTTTGCTTATCAGGATAAACCATTTCCTATTGGAAACGGACAAACTATTTCTCAACCCTATACAGTAGCTTTTCAATCTGAATTATTGAAAATAAAAAAAAATGAGAAAGTGCTTGAAGTTGGAACAGGTTCTGGTTATCAGGCTTGTGTTTTGATTGAATTAGGTGCTAAAGTTTTTACTATTGAGCGACAAAAAGACTTATTTATTAAAACAAAAACTTTTCTTCCTTCTATAGGTTACAGACCTCGAATGTTTTATGGCGATGGTTATGCTGGACTACCCGCTTTTGCTCCTTTTGATAAAATAATTGTAACAGCAGGTGCTCCATTTATTCCTGAAGCATTAATAACACAGTTAAAAGTTGGTGGAATATTGGTTGTACCTGTAGGTGAAGATATCCAAACAATGATTAGCTTAGAAAAAATTAATGAAAATGAAATAATAAAATCTGAGCACGGTACATTTAGATTTGTTCCATTGCTGGAGGATAAAGCAGACGGACAAAAATAGTTTATGGTTCTATTTTTACCTTTATACTCTTACTAATGGAAAGTGCTGTTGTAATTGTTGATAAATCAGTATAAACATTTCCATCTTTTCCAGAATAATGGCTATGACCAATTGGAAGTAAATCATAATTTTTTGTAAGATTTTCTAAATCGATAATAGCTGCATAAATTATAGCAGGTTGACTGGATGTTTTATAATGTTCATCTTCCGGAAATTTCTCATTTGACCAATAATTATTCCAATCCCATGATTGATTTATTTCAAATAAAATTTTCACAAATCTCAGGTTATTTTTATTATCAAAAGGACTGGATATTTTAAAATTTCCTTTAGGAGTAGCGGCTGTAACAGCATCAGGTAGTGGACTTTGAAATGAAGGTAAATATAATGATTTTTCATTTATGCTTCCTCTCTGATGTCCCCAATACGGTAATGCTGCAGGTCTGTAAACTTGGCCTGGTATCCATTTGCCATCTTTTTTTGCTCCATGCATAAAAATTCCACTTGCAATTGATTTTGCAACATAAATTGTTTGCAGGTAGTTGCCGTTTGTATCTTCTACCCAACATGCCATAAGCGGATGATTATGTGATACTCCTTTTGAATATGATAAAATTATTTTCTTGCCTTTTAATTCTGGATTTGTAATGATTTCATCTACAACTGAATCAATCGAACTGGTTTTGTTAAAACCACAACTATATAATAGAAAAAGGAATGAAGTAAAAATATAAATTTTTATAATATTGTTTTTCATGATTTATTATTTTTTAAAATTCAACAATAATACCTATAGTTGGCAAAACATTACCCGAAAAATCATCAATTTTTCTTAAAACATATTTTGAATTGTCATTAGCATCAACAGATACATTTCCATCAATATCAAGGTTTGTATAAATGGGTTGTTGCTCAGATTTAAATGCCAGAATATTTTGAATATCCATATATATATTTAATGACCATTTTTTGAAGAAATACTGTTTATCAATACGAACATCCAATTGATTGAAATCGCTTAATCGCATTGTATTAAATGCATTATAATTAAGATATCCCCTGCCTCTCGAATCCCAGATTTCTTTTTTTGAAGATTCCAGAATATCTATAGGGGTGTATGGAGCACCACCAACAAAACGCCATTTAGCACCGATTTCCCAATTTCTCCCTAAATCTCTTTGAACTGTTAGGTTCAAAATATGCTTATTATCCCATGCTGAAGGAATATATGAGTTATTTTTTTCTTTAAATTCACTTCTCACAAATGTATAAGAGAGAATAACATTAAATCCTTTAAGGTAAGTATTTCTATAATAAACTTCTAAGCCATAAGCTCTTCCCTCTGAAGTTGAAGTTACCTCTTCGTCTCCAAAAGTTCCATAATCAGCTCCTTTACTTGCAATTGAAACGGAATCATTTACTGAAAAAGGATAATTATGGTACCATTTGTAAAACCCTTCAATTGTAAATTTGGAATTTTCAGAAAACAGAAAATCAAAACCAGTTACAAAATGATCAACAGCTATATATGTAATTTTATTTTGTTTATTCACCAGTTCATCTGCATTATTTCGAAATCCCAACGTTGTGTAAGTAGGCCTTTGGTGATATCTCCCAATAGTTGCATTTAAAAATAATCTTTCTGTTAAACCCAATGATGCAGATAATCTGGGAGAAAACTGATTGAGTAAATTCTTCATTTCATCATCATAATTAGCAGCATCCATCCTAATACCCATAGATACAGTTAATCTATTTTCCATATATGATTTTGAAACCTGTCCAAAAACATTCCAGGCAAATAAATCTAAGTTTGAATTGTAATTAATTGTAATTAAGCTATCTTTAGCCAATATTTTCTGATAGGTATCGTTTGTATACCGATTAAATTCCAATCCAGCTCCAAAAATAATTTTATATCCTTTGATTTGGGAATTTCTTTCAAATCTGAATTTATTCTCAATTTCATCTGATGCATAATCCAATATTTTTGGTTTTGTTTCATCGTTGTCTGGATATTTATATGAGATATTTCTTAGCATATTCCTACTCAACACATAAGTATCATAAGAATTTGTTCTGAAATGTTTATAAACACCTCCTATTGCATAATTCCATTGCTCAAATACAGGAAGGTATCCCAAAATGTATTTTTGATTTTCATCAGGGTTTTTAATTCCTAAATTCAATTTAAATTGATCAATAGCTCCTATACCAATAATCGTCAATTCATTTTTTAAATCAAATTTTATTTTTGATTTCCACTGAAAATCATTATAGGTTGGTAAAAAAGGTAAACCGATGGCACTAAACAAAAACTGTAAATAAGAGCGTCTTGCTGAAAAAATAAAAGATGTTTTTTTATTTATTGGACCATCCAATGTTAAAGCCAGGTCAGATGCACCAAATGACCCTTTAAATTTTATATTATCAGGATTCCCATCTATCATTTTCATATCCAAAATAGAACTTAATGCATTTCCTTTATTTGCAGGAAAAGCTCCTGAATAGAATTCGATTTCACGTATAAAATCAACATTTATTATCCCAACAGGGCCTCCTGATGCACCTTGTGTTGCAAAATGGTTAAGATTTGGTATTTCAATATCATCCAGATAAAATCGATTTTCACTTGATCCGCCTCCTCTTACAATAATATCGTTTCTAAAGGAAGGTGTAGATGATACGCCGGGTAATGACTGCAAAACCTTGGAAATGTCACGATTACTACCCGGACTTTTTTCAATATCAGCAATACCAATACTTTTCATTGATAATGGACTTTCTTCATCTCTTCTGAATGTAGTGGTTTTTATCTCAACTTCAGACAATTTGATTGCCATTTCTTTCATTGGAATATCAATATATCTTGTTTTACCACTTGTTACCATGAATTCAGTAGAAATAAATCGCTCAAAACCTACAAAAGAAGCAGCAATTTTTAAAAATCCCGGTTTAACATTGGTAAAAATAAAATTACCATCCAAATCAGAAGTTGAGCCTATATTTGTTCCTTCAATAATTATATTAGTAAAAGGAATAGGTTCATTGTTTTTAGAATTATAAATGCGACCTTTTATATTTCCTGTTTGAGCATAGCTCACAACTATTACATTTAGTAAAATCAAATTGAATAATACTAGTTTTTTAATCATACTTTTGAGTTTTTTATCCTTATAATTAATAATTTTTCAATAAAAAAGAATATAAAATTCTTATTTTAGTAAGATATTTTTAAATATATGATAAAACCATATTTTACAC
>CAIZXK010000599.1 GCA_903936865.1 uncultured Bacteroidales bacterium
AAAAAGATAATGCGTCGAATTACAAAAACCCCTAATGTAAATGAGATATTTCCAATGGAATACGAAAATTCCACTATAAGTTTTATTAGTAATGAGAATGGTATTAACAACAGATAAATTGCAAGTGTTGATAGTGTTATCAGCCATATTGATACTACAATCCATTATCGGTATATAACAAAATATTATCCCATAACTAATTCCAGGCAGAATATTTTAGAACAGGATATTAATCCAAAAGCACGTAAGCTTGCAGAAATAATTTATGCAGATGGAATTTATAAGATGTTCACATACCAGCAATTACCACAAAGAAATTTAACGAAATTAATATTACAGCAAACTCCCTATTTCGATAGTTTATATGTAAAACAACAACTTATAAAAAAGGATAGCATTCAGATAAAGTCAGTTCAACCTAAAGTTAAAAAGAAAAGATTAAAGAATGTTTATTATGAAGATCTTATAATAAATGAAGTAGTTGATGGTGATATTTCAGAATTCAATAAACAGGGAAAAATCAGTATAAATGAAAATGGAGATACCTTGTCCACTGCAAATGATTTTATAATTGAGAAACAACGAAACTATTATGTCGAATATTCTATCAATGATATAACTACCCAAATTGATTTCAGTTTCTTAAATGCTAATTATCAGCAATTTTCTGGAGGTGGTTCTCCAATTTATTTAAATCCGGGATTTAATTTTCTTTTTAAACTAGGATTGAGTGATTTGATGGAAGATTATAGAATTACCGGTGGGTTGAGATTTTCATTTAATTTCGATAATTTTGAATATTTGTTAAGTTATGAGAATTTAAAGCATCGACTCGACAGACAAATCATTTTCCATCGCCAATCGATGGATAATTATACTTATTACTATGATTCGAGACAATATAGTCATTCTGTATATTACATTGTAAGATGGCCATTTAATACCGTGATGAGTACAAAAGGAACGGTCTTTTTAAGAAGCGATAAGGAAGTTTTTCTTTCCACCCGTGATGTTTCAAACCTGATACGTCCTGATATTGTAAATAATTGGGCTGGACTAAAAGCTGAATTTATTTTTGATAATACCCGAAACATAGGATTAAATCTTTATTATGGAACGCGATATAAGTTCTGGGGAGAATATTATCAATCCATTACAGGTGAAGATAGAAATCTATTTGTAATTGGATTTGATTATCGGAATTATCAAAAAATCCATAAATCCTTTATTTGGGCAAATCGTTTTGCATCAAGCACTTCCTTTGGTAAAAACAAATTGATATATTACATGGGTGGAGTTGATAATTGGTTGTTTCCTAAATTCAACACGGATATTAATATTGCAACAGATCAAAATTATACGTATCAAACATTGGCAACCAATATGCGTGGGTTTACACAAAATATACGAAATGGTAATAGTTTTGCTGTTTTAAATAGTGAATTGAGATTTCCGGTTATAAAATATTTTGCTAAAAAACCAATAAGATCAGATTTTTTCAATAATTTGCAACTAATTGGATTTGGAGATGTTGGAACGGCATGGACTGGTTCAAATCCATGGGATAAAGAGAATTCATTATTTATAAAAAATATTCCGGGGAATCCTATTAGTATAAAATTGGAAAAGGAAATTGATCCGATTGTTGGAGGTTTAGGATTTGGTTTGAGAAGCCGCCTCTTAGGATATTTTATGCGTGCTGATTGGGCTTGGGGTGTCGAAAATGGTGTAATAAAACCTTATGTTTTTTATTTTTCGCTTAGTCTGGATTTTTAATTTTAATAAAACATGGAAATGAATTTAGGTACAATTTTAATTTTACTGGCAATTGGTTTGTCGGCAGGAGTTTTTGGTGGCATGGTCGGATTGGGCGGTGGTGTAATTATGATACCCGCTATGGTTTATTTTTTAGGTATTTCTATGCAATCTGCTCAAGGAACCAGTTTGGCAGTAATGTTGCCTCCTGTTGGTTTGATGGCAGTTATGAATTATTATAAAGCCGGACAAATGAATTTTAAATATGCCGCTATCATCGCAATTGCTTTCTTTATCGGAGGTTATTTTGGTTCAAAAATCGCATTAAGCGTTTCTCCGGATAAGATGAAAAAAATATTTGCTGTTGCTTTAATGCTTATTGCAGTTAATATGTTTATTAAAAAATAGTTGGAAGAAAGTTGTTATAATTACAATAAAATTGCGATACAATAGTTTATAAACCTATAACATTTTAATTCGTAATGATGAATCAAATAGAAAAACGGGTCATAGAATTTATAGCTGAACATCATATTTTTACATTGGCAACATCCAAAAATAATTTGCCTTATGCTTGCACTTGTTTTTATACATATTTACCTGAAGAAAATCTTTTTGTGTTTACTTCTGATAAAACTACAAAACACATAGCTGATATTGAGCAACAATCAATGGTTGCAGGGGCTATAGCTCTTGAAACAAGCATTATTGGCAAGATAAGGGGAATACAGTTCACCGGAACCATTAGGGAATTGGAAGGTAAAGAATTATCAATTGCCCATAAAGCCTATATTAAACAGTTTCCGATAGCCATGCTAGCCAAAACCACCTTGTGGGGCATTGTTCCGAATTTTATAAAAATGACTGATAATCGTCTTGGCTTTGGAAAAAAAATAATCTGGCAAAATTAAATTTTATTTAAAATCAGTTTCAAAATTATTTATTAACAGTTAAACTGTACTGATTATCTGTCTGATAACTTGTTTTTGCTTGTGCGTTGTTAATTACTCTTTTTGCAAAATAGATTAATCTATCTTAAATTTACCATCTCATTTTGGGTTTGTTATTCATTTGAATTTCAATTATAAGATCGG
>CAIZXK010000600.1 GCA_903936865.1 uncultured Bacteroidales bacterium
ATGTAAAATAGACTTTAGTATCTTTTTTAACCATAGTATAAATAAATGCAATATTGAATGAATTAGCAAATTGAGTTAATATTTTAATATTTTTCCAATCCAGAGAACTGCTTAAGACTCCTTGCTTATTAGAAATTTCAAAAAAAGAAGCAGGCAAAATATTTTTGATATTTGTAGCTACAGATAACAACCTTTTATCAACTTCATTCAATAATTTATTTTTATCATTTTGATAATTCCAATAGGAGAAAATCAATACACCTAAAAAATAAATTGCTAATGAAAAAATTGAGAATTTAAGTCTCTTTTTCTTATATTTACTTGATTTTATATTCATTAAAAGAATACGATAAATTAATTATTTGATTGAATTGCAATAATTATCAAAAATGTCAAATGAAATTTATAGTTGCAGTATAAACTATCACTTTCTGAATTATAACATCTACTGATTAAAATTATACGTCTATGAAAATGAAAAAATTTATAAATCATTTTGTATGAAATGATAATATTTGTACGAAAGTAATAAAAAAAAATGTAACTTTATAAAGAAAAGAAAAAAAAATGGGTAAGCCCCTTATATCGCACCGCTCAACCACATATCCTTGCTTACTTCCGTACCTGGGGAGTTTCAGCAGGAGCTGGTCGTATAAGACTTACCCGATGCAAAATTACATATTTTTTTGAGATTACAAAAGGTTTTGTTATGTTTATTTTCTTAAAACTTTGTGTTTTCCAAATATTGGCAATATTTATTATATTGTCACTAATAGAACAAATTATTCATTTTATTAAAAAAATTATATAATGTTAAAACCGTTTAAAGTATTAATAATAAGCTAATAAATAATTCTTTAAGATTTAAAGATGAAGTAAAAATAAGAAAATAATACTATTTCCGATAACAAGATTTTAATCGTTATATATTAATTCACAATTAAATAAAGAAACTAAAAATTTGGTTTACATAATAATGTTCGTCGATTTCAGATTTAAAGTAGAATATTGTTTAATTTTGTAAAAAGCATTAATTTTATTTTATTAATAAATTCAAAGTTAACTTTTATTAATTATTTCCATTATTACCTATCAAATAATATAGACAAATGAATATAAACAAATACTTTACACTCTTTTTTTTAGTTTTGACTCTTAGTATTAATTTATTTTCTCAAAACATTACGTCTTCACGGATAACTGATTGGAGATCTCCAGGTTGTTCTACAAATTTTAATTTTCAAAACAGTGTATCTCTTATTTCTTATGGTGCAGATTCTACAGGCGTTTATGCTTGCGACAGTGCATTTCAACAAGCAATAAATGCATTAAATGGGGCAGGTGAGCTATATGTTTCAAAAGGTGTTTATTTATTTAATCAATCAATTATTCTACCTGATTCTATTATTATTCAAGGCGAAGTTGATACATCTTCATTAAAACCATTGGTTGTTTTTAAACTTTCACCAGGAAACAACAATCATGGGATGGTAATTAACGGTAGTGAAATAAATACGAATTATACAATTACGTATCCATTGATACAAGGAAATAAAAAGCTCTATGTAAGTCAGCCTCAATTATTTTCTATAGGTGATTTTATCAGATTACATGCTTTTGATGATAGCTTATTGGTAAATAATTCATGGGCTTATCATACAACAGGTCAGATTTTTGAAATTATGCAGATTGAAGGTGATAGTCTGATACTTAATAAACCACTGAGAAGATCTTATCTGGGAAATTATTTGCCGGTAATTTATAAAATCACACCACGTCATCAGGTTCATATTAAGTGTATTAAAATTGAACGAATGGATTCAACAACAACTCAATCTTCAAATATTTTCTTAAATTATGCTGCCGATTGCAGTTTTAGTGGTATGGAAAGTTATAAATGCAATTATGCACATTTAGATATCAGAAATTCGATCAGAATATCTGTTGAAAATAGTTTTTTTAAAGATGGATTTTCCTATGGTGGTGATGGTAAAGCTTATGGAATAATGCTTCAATCGACAACCGGAGATTGTTTTGTTCATCAAAATAATTTCGAGCATCTAAGGCATTCAATGATATTACAATCTGGTGCAAACGGAAATGTTCTGGCATATAATTATTCTAAAAATCCATTCTGGAGCGGAACTTCACTTCCCTCAAATTCAGCAGGTGATTTGGTTTTCCATGGAAATTATGTTTACATGAATCTATTGGAAGGTAACGTTGTTCAAAATATTGTAATTGATAATAGTCATGGTATTAATGGGCCATATAATACATTTTACAGAAACAGAGCTGAACTTTATGGTATTTTTATGAATAATTCACCAGCATCCAACGGACAAAATTTTATAGGAAACCAAGTTACAAATACAACATCTATATTTTTAGGATTTTACACATTACAGGGAATAAACCATTTTGAATATGGGAATATGATTTTGGGTATTGTGACTCCTGATACATCAAATGAACCCATTGATTCTTCGATGTTTGCTTATACTTTTGGTTCTTTTTATAAAAATATTACCTCAATTCCTCCAATCAAAAACGATAATTGGTATTTTCAAACACCATTGATTGAAGCAAATTACAGAAATCTGATTTCTGATAAAAAGGCTATCTGTGATGAGGTAATTTATCTCCCTTCAAAAATTGAGAAAACAGAACTTCTATCTAATATAGAGTTTGATGTTTTTCCAAATCCATTTACAACTGAAATTACTATTAAAAACAAAACAGAATTGAAAAAATGTTCTGTTAAAATTTATAATTTTTTAGGTCAATTAATTCATTCAGAAATTTTATTTGAAGAAAATAATAGTATTGATTTAAAAGATTTAAATAATGGTTTTTATTTTGTATATATTGAAGGATTCAATAAAAATGTTTTTAAAATCATTAAACGCTGATTTACATTTTTTTTTATGATTTTATAATCATAATCCTAGTAAAAATAAAAAAAAGGTTTACAACAAGCTGTAAACCTTTATATTATAATTATTCACAAATTAATTATCCAAGTATTCTTCTGATATTTCTTTCTTTCATCATATTCAGTAAATCGGCTGGGTTTTTAAATCGGCTGGTTAGCATCATAGCAGCAATTATATATGGTTTAAAACCAGCTTCTTTATAGGTTTCTATACGATATTTTTCAAAAACATCCTTGGAAACTTCTCCTTCAATACACGAAACACCCGAAATATCAGCTGGGAGGCAGTGCATATACAGTGCTTCACCATTTTTAGTTAATTTCATTTTTGCAGCATCACATTCCCAGTTTTTAAATCGTGCATTATTTATCAAACATGATCTTTCCAATTCCTTTAAACCTTCTCTATCGTTTGAATAAAGTAACTTTGTACGTGTTTCCATTACTGAATAAGGAGCCCAACTTTTAGGATATACAATATCTGCATTTTTAAATGCATCTTCCATCGAATTTGCCACTTTAAAACTTCCTCCACTGGTTTTTGCATTGTTTTTAGCAACTTCCAGCACATCAGGAATTAAATCATATCCTTCGGGATAAGCCAATTCAACGTCCATACCGTAACGTGTCATTAAGCCGATAATTCCCTGAGGAACAGACAATGGTTTTCCATAACTTGGAGAATATGCCCATGTCATTGCAATTTTTTTTCCTTTGAGATTTTCCAAAGAACCGAAATAATTCTTTAAATGAAGTAAATCAGCCATACTCTGAGTAGGATGATCAATATCACATTGCAAATTAACAACAGCTGGTCGTTGAGGCAATACACCCTCATTAAATCCTTCTTCCAACGAATCAGCAACTTCTTTCATATAAGTATGTCCTGCACCAAGATACATATCATCACGAATACCTATTATTTCAGTTAGAAAGGATATCATATTTGATGTTTCTCTTACAGTTTCTCCATGTGCAATTTGCGATTTACCTTCATCCAAGTCCTGAACAGTTAATCCGAGCATATTTGCAGCTGATGCAAACGAGAAGCGTGTTCGCGTTGAATTATCTCTGAATTGTGAAACAGCTAATCCGGTTTCAAAACATTTAGTTGAAATGTTTTCATTAGTTAGATTCTTTAATGCTTCAGCAACATGCAGTAACATTTCCAACTCCAGTTCGGACTTATCCCATGTTAGCAAGAAATCCTTGCCAAATAAGCTGGCATTTCCATTTTTTATTACTTCGATATTTCTTTTAAAACTATCCATAAAAGTTATTATTGCAAAAATGCTTAACTTTAAGCAATTTAATTACCATAAGCTAAGCATTTTCAGTTCTTTACTATCTAAACTACTGAATTATTATTTTCTAAATGATTTAATAATTTAGTTGATTTTATTTATGTTATTGATTAAGCATTACAGGCATTACCAACATTAAAACATCCTCGGATTTATTGTCATTATCAACTGGAAATAAAATTCCTGCCCTGTTAGGCTGAGACATTTCAATAGTTATCATTTCATTATCAATGTTATTTAACATTTCCTGTAAGAATTTTGAATTAAATCCAATTTCCATAGATTCTCCTTCATAACTACAAGCCAGTCTTTCACGAGCTTCGTTTGAATAATCAATATCTTCAGCAGAAATTAATATCTCCTGACCATTCATTTTCATACGAACCTGATGGGTTGACTGATTTGCAAAAATACCTACACGACGAATGGCATTTAAAAAAGAAAGCCTGTCAACAACTAATTTATTTGGATTTTCTTTTGGAATAACAGCTTCATAATTAGGATATTTACCTTCTATCAAACGACAAACCAATTCAATGTTTTCAAATGAAAAGAAAGCATTTCGCTGATTATATTCAATTTTAACAGATGTTTCTTTATTTAACAATGAATTTTTAAGCTGAGTCAATGGTTTCTTTGGTAAAATAAAAGAAGCAGAATTTTCTGCTTTTGCATCGGTTCTTCTATATCTTACTAATTTATGAGCATCAGTAGCAACAAAAGTAATGTCATCCGGAGTAATTTCACAAAAAATTCCTGACATAACAGGACGCAGTTCGTCATTACCGGTAGCAAACATTGTTTTAGCTATAGCACTGGCTATAACTTCAGAGCTGATTTCGGTAACTGTAGTGTCTTCTAAAACAGGAATACGTGGAAACTCATCTCCATTTTGTCCACTCAGTTTATATTTTCCTTCTCCTGCTGAAATTTCAATACCGTAGTTTTCTGTATTTATACTAAAAACCAATGGAATATCAGGAAATGTTTTTAATGATTCCAATATTTTTTTTGCAGGAATTGCGACAATACCTTCTTCTGAATCGCTTAAAGTTTCTTTATCTAAAGGAATTTTAACAGTCATGGTTGTTTCCAGATCTGAAGCTGTAACAACTAAATTGCCTTCCTTTAGTTCAAATAAAAAGTTTTCGAGAATAGGTAATGTACTATTTGAACTTAAAACCCCACTTATGGTTTGTAAATTTCTTAATAACAATGGACTTTGAACTATGAATCTCATTTTCTATTTCTTTATTAATTTGTGTATGCAAAAATATATTAAATTAACCTTACTTTGAAATTTTTTATACTTTTATTTTTATTTTTTTTGTGAATTCTTTCTGAAATACGTTACAGGCTTTAATATTTGATTAAATGTAAAGTATTGTAAAAAAACAAAATCTTTATCATCATTTACCAATCCATAGAATCTATCCCTATCTACAAATATCTCATTACCAGTAATTTCATCGACAGTTCCTTTGTCGGCAAGTTTGAGGAATCCTTTAACAGTATGATTTTTACCGGTAATATCTGTAACTGATAAAACAGCCATTGGAATTTGAGAAGTTATTGAATCTATTTCATGTTTGGTCATATTGTTTCTAAATGATTCAAAATTGAGATTTGTAAAAGAACTCATATAATCCAGCACTTTCATAGTGTCGAATTCATTTACTATCCTATTTTTATTCAATACTTTTAGCTCAAAATTTCTTCCATTTCGTGTAATTTCAAAAGAAGAATCAGGTGCAGCAGGATATTCAAGACGAACAGATTTAATGTCACCTATCTTTAAATCGCAGATTGAATGATTTCTCCAGTCTGTTTCCAATGATGTATATCGGGGTGATAAAAATCCACGAAAACCGGGAATATAACAGATGAATGGTTCATCAGAGCCTTCCATTAACATAAATGTTCCATTATTATCCTGAGTTTCACCACCAACATAATAAACTTTTGTAAGCTTTTCGTGAGGAAACCACTTAATTTTATCAAAAAGATTAATTCTATAAACCGTTTGATAAATTTCAACTTTAACACTACTACCAGCCAACCATTTAATAACATTATTGCGCCCTGCTATCGTAACAGGTTCCTTAACCCTTATTTGTGTAATGGTTTCCATCAGAATTTCAATCCCATCCGTACGTGCCTGATATTTATCATTTACCATCCATTTTTGTTCGTCAATTCTTTTGAGAGTTGTAGAGTTATTCAATTTATCAGACATAAAAATCTTTGTGATAGTTTCAGGATTTTCAACTGCAAAATCAGCTTTAATTGTACTACTCGAACTTCTTACTATCAATATAACTGCAATTATGGCTAAAAAAATGGTTGCAATTAAAATATATCTATTTTTATTCATAAATCCTTTAAATATTATAAACTATTTTGTATAACGTCTTTTTCTTAAAAATGAAAGAACCAATGCAAAGAGGATTATTACCAATACAGGCAAAACAACATTTATAACCTGCCATTTAACCTTTGATTTTTCAATTTTAGTTTTATCCAGCATACGTAATTTCAATTCACGTGATCTAACGGTTATCAAACCTGAATCATCACATAAATAATTGATACAATTTAATATAAACTCTTTATTGCCAAAAACCTGTCCTGTATATTGATCGTAACCCAGTGGTAAAGGATTTCCTTTTGAATAATGAAACTGATTTTTAATAATATCACCATCAGAAACAACAATCATACTGGTAGGCTTACTTTTGGAAATAAACCCAATTTCTTCACTTTTACTTATTTCTGTAGATAATCGGTTTGCATAATTCGACTGAAATTCGCCTTCAAGCAAAACTGCCACCGTTTGAAATGGTTTATTAAATAAACGTTGTTCAGGTTCCGTTTTTAAAATTTCCAAATCAATGATTACCGGAGTGTTTACCAAACGGGAATATTGGGAAGATGTTAATAAAACTGTCTTTTTAATTCCATTATCAATAGTATCCATACTACTAATAAATTCAGATTTGATTGCATTTAAATTCTTTACTATCGGATGCTTTTCAACAGGAGTTAGAATTGGGAAATAATACCATGGTAAAAAACTGGTTTTAGGTTGATTACCAACTCTACCTGTAATAATTGGAATTGGTAAAGCAGCTATATCCATTATCAGATTTGTATTTAACCTGACTCCATATCTGAATAATTGATCGTTAAGATTAATTTCATTTGTAATCCCTACCGTTTGTGCTGTATTATTTAAACTATCCATGCTGGCAAAAACCGGTTCGACCATCCATAAAACTTTTCCACCATACATAATGTATTGATCAATAATAAATTTATCTTTTTCGGAAAAAGCAGAATCAGGTTTTGCAATAATAATTGCTTTGTATTTATTCTGAATTTTTGTTGCAGCTGAATCAGATACAATTCTTTCGGTAAGTTTGCTAACCTGCTCATTTATCCATACCCGTTCAACCTGATAATATTCTGATAAAGCATTTGTAATATCAAACATTTCAAATCTATTTAATTCTCCATGTCCTTCAATTATAGCTATTTTGGGTTTGGTACGAACATTTAGTTTTCTAATAACATTGGAAATATTATATTCGAGGGCTTGAATTGAATTATTGATAACATTTTCTGATTCAATACCCATTTGATCCATCAATAACTGAAGTGGAATTGAATGTGATTTATAAGAAACTTCAGCTCCAGGGAATATTATTTGTTCTTTGGTACTTCCATTTTCTTTAACCTGTAAATTGGTTGGTTGAATCCCCTTTTCAACCAGCTGCTTATATAACTCGTTTCTGGTTTTTTTATCAGTAATTGCACTTGGATTAACGAATTCATATTGAATGTTTTGATTATATGCCCTGAATTCATCCAGCATTTCCTTGGTTGAATTTCTTAATCGCTTAAACCCTGAAGGAAAATCACCTTCCAGATAAACTTTAACATAAACAATGTCATCTAATTGTTTTAATAATTTTTTTGTAACAGGAGAAAGTGAATATTTTTTTTCAGCTGTTAAATCAAAACGTGTATATAAATACGAACCAATAATATTAATTAAAATAATAATCAGTAAACTATAAATCAGTTGTGTAGTATTTATTCGTTTTAAACTTTTTCCTTTTTTTTCCATATCCTGAAAATTCAATCTAAATTACCATTTACGACTTTGAAGTGATAATTTTGTCAATAAAATAAAGAAGGTGATAATACTTAAATAATATATAATATCACGGGTATCAATAACTCCCCTGCTAATTGAAGTATAATGGTGACTAATTCCCAATGATTTAATAAATAAATCAAATTGACCAAATAATGCCAAAGAGTATATTAATTCAAATCCAATATAAATTGACCCACATAGAAAAACTGATATTATAAACGAAACAATTTGATTATCAGTAACAGATGAGCTAAAAATTCCAATGGCAGCAAATGAAGCACCTAAAAGAAGTAAACCAATATAAGATCCCCAGGTACCTCCCATATCAATATTTCCTTTTGGTAAACCTAATTGATAAACTGAATAAAAATAAATTAACGTTGGCAATAATGATAAGATAATCAATACTATACTTGCCAAATATTTGGCAAATATTATTTGGAAATCAGTTAAAGGTTTTGTAAGCAATATTTCAATGGTTCCTGATTTATTTTCATCGGCAAAGGAACGCATTGTAATGGCTGGAATTAAAAAAAGAAAAACAAAAGGAGCTATTAAAAAAAGTCCGTCCAAACCTGCATACCCATAATCGAGAATATTAAAATCGAGAGGAATAAACCAAAGAAATAACCCATTGACGATTAGAAATACAATAATTACAACAAAACCAATCAATGAACTTAAAAAATTGCTTACTTCTTTTTTTAGTAAAGTGAACATAACTAGGAAGCTTTTTATAAATTTCTTGCGAAATTAAGTTTTTTTTGTGAACAATCTGTATTGTTAACAATAATTAAGAGATTGAAAATAAAATATATTTTTATAATTAAAAACCAAAAATTTTTAATAAGCTATTACTATTTAATTACTTATAAAAAGGTAATTTTGATAGTTTCATTTAAATCAAGTCCGAGTAAACTTTTAGCTTTATCAAAATTTAATGCAATCTGTAAGAGTCCGTTCGAACCAAATAATGCAAGCATTTCACCTTCAGGAACATCATTATAAGATTTGCATAATCTATTTATCTGATTTCTTCGTATTTCAATTTGAAAATCTCTTCCTTTTTGAACCGATCTGAATTGCTGCTCTGAAATATTTGTTATAACATTTTCATAAACATCTACATAGATTATCATTCCTTTTATTGAATTTTCATCAATTATAGGTTTAAGAAGAATTTTTTCATTTAATTCATCCTTAGGAACTCCTAAATCTTCAAATTTACCACCATTTGCAATATGACAAGCAGCCTTAACAAAAATATCTTTTGTAGAAAAAGTAAAATAATCACTATCCTGATTTATTTCTAATTCAATAATTTTATCTGGCTTTGAATCAAACATTAATGCAAAAATTCCATTATCGGCTCCAAAAAAATAATGACCATCATAAAATACACCTATATGAGGAGTATCAATAGATGCAACCGTGTTTATACCAACAATATGAATACTTCCTTTTGGGAAATAAATAAAGGAGTTTTTTAAGACATAAGATGCTTGGGCAATGTCAAATTTAGGTATTTGATGAGAAATATCAATTATAGTTGCATTTGGCAATAAAGTATATATAGAACCTTTAACCACAGCAAGATAGTGATCTTTCAAACCCCAATCGCTTGTAAGAGTAATAATCGGCATTTTTAAATGAATTAATCGTCAAAATTAATAATTTCTATTTAATTGTCGAGTTTTTTATAATTTTGAATTTTAAAATTTTGAATACAAATTATAATATGAATGAAAAAACAATTAAATTAGAATCAGTTGAACCAATTGATATATATGGAGTTAATGATAAGAATATTGAATTTATCAAGCATTTTTTTCCAAAATTAAAAATTATTGCCAGAGGTTTTGAACTGAAAATTATTGGTGATGATGAAGAATCTACTCTTTTTGAAAAAAAATTTCACTTAATGCTTACACATCTTGATAAATTTGGGAAAATAAACGAAAGTAACATTCTCGAAATTATGGAAAATAATGAAAATGAAATAAAACCAGAAATAAATAATGATATTCTTGTACATGGAAGAAATGGATTGTTGGTTAAAGCACGTACTGCTAATCAAATAAAAATGGTTGAAGCATGTAAGGATAATGATTTAGTATTTGCAATAGGACCTGCGGGAACAGGTAAAACATACACTGCAGTTGCTTTAGCGGTAAGAGCTCTGAAAAATAAAGAGGTCAGAAGAATTGTATTAACAAGACCTGCGGTTGAAGCCGGAGAAAATTTAGGATTTTTGCCTGGTGACTTAAGAGATAAATTAGATCCTTATCTTCAACCATTATACGATGCTCTGCGCGACATGATTCCTACTCAAAAATTGCTTTCGTATTGGGAAGATGGAACCATAGAAATAGCTCCTTTGGCATTTATGAGAGGTAGAACTTTAGATCATGCTTTTGTAATATTGGATGAAGCTCAAAATGCAACCGAGAGTCAGCTTAAAATGTTTTTAACAAGAATGGGAAAATCCGCTAAATTTATTGTTACAGGAGATATTACACAAATAGATTTACCCAGAAATCAAGCTTCAGGTTTAGTACAAGCATCAAAAATATTACAAAATATTAATGGACTATCATTCATATTCTTAGATGAAAAAGATATTATCAGACATAAACTAGTAGGAAAAATAATAAAAGCTTACAATTCAAAAGTTTAAAATTTAACAATCATTTCACCATACATATATATCTCATAATATAATAATTACGTGTTATTAACAAAAAAATGTTCTTAAATAATGATTTTATTTATTGGAAAAAACAAATTAAGTCTTATATTTGATGAGGTTTTTAGTAACAATAAAGACCAATAATTAATTAGTTTACAATAAAATAAAATAAATCAATGATTATGAAAAGAATTTTAACTTTTCTCTCAATTATCATTATTCTTCTTTCGAGTATGCATTTAAATTCTCAAAATAATAATTTTGAAAAAGGATTGCTGAATAATTGGAGTATAAATGTAAATATCGGAAACACACAGTATTTTGGAGATATAAAAAATAGCTATAACCCTTTTTCTTTAATAAAATATAATACTGCCTGGGCTTATGGTTTTATGGTTTCGAAGCAAATTAGTCCCGTTTTCGGAATAAGAACTCAATTCATAAAAGGAAGAATTAAAGGGAGAAAGGAAAGTAATGCAAGTGGTACACCTGCCAACTTAAGTCTGTATGCCGATTATTTTGAAATAAATATGAATACAAATATTGATCTGCTAAATATTATAATGGATTATAATTCAGAAAGATTAATCAATTTATACGGTATTTTTGGAATTGGGTTAAATAATCTTCAAGGTGAATCTAAATATTATACAACCAATAAAATAATTCGTTCGTTTGGACATGGTGAGGGTAGTGGAATTGGAGGATGGCAGGTAGAAGGTATGCTTTTTGCAGGTGGAGGAGCCAAAGTCAGGTTATCCAATTCCTTTGAAGCCAATGCTGAAATTTCATTCAAATTTATTGGAAACGACGATATTGATGGAATATCCGGTGGATTTAAATACGATTCATATTCTTACAATAGCATAGGGATTTCATATAAATTAGGAAATGCAATAAGTAAAAAGAAAGTAATTATTCAAGAACCTATCATTAAGGATATTGAACCAGAAAAAGTTACAGAACCCATTGTAATTGACACTATTGTGGAAGAACCAAAAGTAGTGGAAGAAGTAAAAAAAGAAGAACCAATTATAATTGAAACCAAGACAATTGCACCAGAACCAATAACAATACAAACACCAATTCCTATAACGAATGTTTCAAAGGAGTTTAAAGTTCAGATACTGGCATCAAAAACGAAAGTAAATACAGCTTCCATCCAAAAAAGATTCAATATTAACGAAACAATAAGAGAAGATTTTGATGGCACCTGGTATAGATATTCTGTAGGTTCGTTTCAGGAATTCTGGAAAGCTAAGGAAGAAGCTAAGAAACTGATTTCCAAAAACAAGGTTTATGGTGCTTTTGTAGTAGGATTTAAAGATAACAAAAGACTTAACAGTTATCTGGAGTTATTATCCGGAAATGAGAAAACTGAAATTGAATCAACCATAAATGATGTAAAACCAGAAATTTCTAATATTGGCATTTCATACAGAGTTCAATTAATTGCTTTAAGCAAAAAAATGGCAAATGAATCAGCTTTCAAACAAAAATATAATATCAATGAAGATATATTTGAAGAATTCTTAAACAATTTATATATATATACTGCCCGGCATGATCACCATGTAGCGCCCCGGCAGGGAAAGATAGCTGGTCAGGGCCGAGCCCTTGTTGTCCCGTTCATCCTTTTCAACCTGCACAACCAGTTCCTGGCCACGGCGCAGCACTTCCTGAATGCGGGGTCGCCGTTTGCGCTGTTCTTCAGGCACGTCGTCACGCCACTGCCATAAATCGGGGTGTAACTCGCCAATCTGCAGGAAGCCCGGCTTGGCGCGTCCGATGTCCACAAAGGCGGCCTGCAGTCCCGGCTCCACGCGCATCACGACTCCCTTGTAGATATTGCCCTTGGTCTGTTCCTTGCCGCTGATCTCGATGTTCAGTTCCATCAGCAGGCCGTCGTGCACTATGGCAACGCGGGCCTCCTCGGGATGCATGACATTGATCAGCATTTTTTTACTCACTACCTTACCCATTGTTTATCTATTCCTTTCACATGGAATGAACTTCCATGGCTGTTTAAAAGTAATGAATTATAGAGATTTTTTAGCTGAAAGCAAAGAAAAAGGACGATGGCGGGGAAAATTGCGGCTCGAAATGGCTCTTTTGGCGGATACACGAACGGCCCTCCGGATAACCGGAAGGCCGTGGTGATTCAGGACCCAACCTGGGTTGCCATGCTGCCGCTTCAGGTAAAGCCGGCGCCGGCAGTGCAGGCGTAACAGTGATTGCCCACCGTTACGGGTGTTCCCGGCTCCGGCAGTCCGGTCAGTTCCGAGATGTGCATCCGCTGCGCCCCATGGTGCAGGCCGGCTGCCAGGTTGAAGTCGCAGTCATGGAGAAAGCCGTTCCAGTCCACGGACAGCAACGAGCGGCACATGAGACCTGGCACAGCAGCGGGGTTGAAGTTTTCCGCCAGCTTGCGCTGGTACGCCTCCAGGTTTCCCGACCGCTCAAGCCAGGTGTAAAACCTTCCCAGCGGCGAGTTGGCAAAGGTGAACAGGCTGGAAAAGGTAATGCCGTGGCGCCGTCCAAGGTCCTGATGAAACTTCCGTTCGGCCTGGGCCTGATCGGCAGGCAAAAAGGCGCCGCTCGGGTTGGCAACCAGATCCAGTTCCAGGCCGCTGCCGGGAACTCCGTACCCGATCCGGTTGAGCTCCCTGAGCATGGTGATGCAACGCTCCCACACGCCTGCGCCCCGCTGGGCCTCGGTCTGGGCGGCGTTCAGCGCCGGAAGCGAGGCGGCTATGACGACGCCCCGGCTGCGGTACAGTTCGGGAAGCGCTGCTGCCGCAGGCAGCAGCAGCGCGGTCAGGGTGGTGCGAACAAACA
>CAIZXK010000601.1 GCA_903936865.1 uncultured Bacteroidales bacterium
AATACTAAGAAAATCCATGAAGAACTTTATGATGATATTTTAACAATTACAACAATTACAAAACCAGAGCAAATTAAATATTTAGTACAGAAGAAAATAGAAAATGCTAAAAGTGATGAAGTCAGAAGAATAAAAATTCCTTTATTAAAAGAATTAAGTAATAAAGTGGATAATATTATACAACTACTAACTGTATTTAGAAAGATAGAATTACTGGCAAATGAAGACATAGAAGCAGTGGAATATATTAGATTCATAATTTATCAAGCTCTAATTGAAAGAAAATAAAAATTTAATTAATTCTTATGATGAATATACCTCTTAACGATGAAGATTAATAAATATTAGATAGTACAATAAATAGAACTGTGTAATTTTAAATTTAAAAAAAATGGGACAAGCAAAGGCTGCAATGATGGAAGATGAGGACAACTTGGGTTTAGTTGAATTTATGGAAGAACTTATTAAAAGAGACGAATTAATAGATCCAGCTGCAGGCATAGCTAAACAAGTTATTGCAAAAGGTGTAAATTCATTGAGTGATAAACAAAAAGTTGTGATTGAAAAAGTAGTAGATATTTATAAACGAAAGAATAAATGTGAAATTTGTGTGGATGGGAATATAAGTTGTCTTTCAGATTATATTTATATTAATGAAAATGGACTTTGTCCAATGTGTGAATATGATAGAGAAAAATTTATGAGGGATTAAAATATATCTCCTCTTTAATTGTTTACTGAACTTCACGAAGATAAATGATTATAAAACAATGATAAAAAATGAAGTAAATGGAATAAAACTTCATCTAACTTGATTAGATCTTCTTAAGAAGGTTATATTCAGTTATAAAATTAGAATAAACTTTATATCTAATGAATTTATTCCTTGGGTTAAAAAATAAGTGCCTCAGTATTAAATAGCTTATTAGCCAAAAATATTATTAATAATGGCAAAAAACGGCAAAACCGGAGATGGTCACAGAAATGGAGCTGTAAAGGAACGTTCGCAATTTCAACACCCTAATGGGCATTGGTATAAACGCGATACTGAAACTGGACAGATTATTGATGTGAATCAAAATGGACAACCACACAAAGGTGTTCGTAGGGAAGATTAATAGTATCCTAAAAATAACTATTAGCCTGAACCTTCCGGGCAAGAGTGGAGGAAATAAATAATTTGTAATTTAATATGCCTATGGTAGATAGATATAATTTTTTACACGAAGTTACTTTATGCAGTGGAAATACAAGCATAACGGTACATGGTGATTCTGCAAAAGCAATTGAGATAATAACAGTAACAACTGTTTGTATAATAGCAATTGCTACAATAATTAAAACTTTGCAGTAATTAATAAAGAGGTTGATTTCAGTAACAGCCTCTTTTTTTTAAGATTAACAATAATTTAAAATTAATGACATTAATATAAGGAGAATAACAAATGGCACTTTATTTTATGACGTATGATTTAAGAAATAATCGAGATTATCAAAAACTTTATGATGAATTAAAACTTTTTAATGCTGTAAACATCTTGGAATCAACTTGGTGTTTTAATAAAGAAAATACAAATGCTTCAGATTTAAGAGATCATTTTATAAAATTTATTGATTCAGATGATGGTTTTCTTATTAATGAGTCATCTTATTGGGCAACTTACAAAGCAAATAATACACCCAAAGATCTTAAATAAATTAAATTATTCTATTGGCTATTTTATATTATTTAATTTATTATAATTATTAGCATGACTGACTTGTCTTTAAATAGGGGTCTGGGGAATATCCCCAGCAAGATAGCGAGTGGCTGTATCACCCAAGTGTACAGTCCACTCGCTATCTTGCTAACCGAGCGACTCTGATTGTTTCATCTGTAATATCACTCGTTTAAGGACAAAATGGTGTCCTTTATAATTTGAAAAATTAATCTTTAATTATCCTTTATGAAAAATTCAAGAAAAAATTAGACACTCAAATGGGGGTATAAGAGAAACAATAAATATATCTATATTTCTCCCTCTAAAAATTTCACAAACATTTTATAATATATTCGTCAAAATAAATTAAATATTAAAAT